>JAJPXW010000378.1 GCA_021205255.1 Burkholderiales bacterium | reverse complement strand
CCCTCGGTTTCTTCCTGAGCTGGTGTTTCCTCTAGTGGCTGCGTGAAAAGATCTCCGGAACTTGATTTCTCCGGTGGATTTTCTTTGGCTTCTGGCTTTTCTTTATCTTCTTTATCTTCTTTATCTTCTTTATCTTCTTGGATGTCCGGATTTGCTTTTTCTTCCGAATCCTCAGAACTTTCAGCCTCTTCCTTAGGAGCAGTTACTTTTTCAGTCGTCTCTTCCATATGGGAGTCGCCCTCTTTACCAGTCTCGGTCTCAGGGGCTGGACCAATAGTCATTTTGCCCTCGATGCCTTCCTGAGCCGGCGCCTCGTCTAATGGTTGAGCGACCTGATCGTTGAATTCTTCGGTTTGACCCGTAACTGAGTCTGGTTCAGATTTTGCTTCTTTCGCCTCTGTCTCCGATGGTGCACTCTCAGACGCCTCATCTATTTCTTTTACGGATTCAGGCTCAACTACATCCTCTTGAGCGGCTTCGCCTGCTTGAGTCGGTTCTCCTTCCGCTATAGGTTCATCTTCATGCTCAGTCACACGCTGAATTCCCACTACGCTAGTATCCTTATCCATGGTGATGATCTTGACGCCTTGCGTATTTCTTCCCATTACCCGCATTTCCGCAGCGCGAGTTCTAAAGATCTTGCCGGCTGAATTCAGGACAACGAGTTCGTCTTCATCATTTACTAGCAGTGAATCTACAACCGCACCGTTTCTCTCAGTAGTAAGAATCGAGACAACACCTAGACCTGCCCTTCCCTGTCTTGGATAATCCGCAAGCTGGGAGCGCTTACCGTAACCATTCTTAGTAATAGTCAGTACCGTGTCCTGAGCACCGGGTTTCGTCACTAGCATGGAGATCAGCTTGGCACCTTCTTTCAGACGCATCCCCATGACACCAGCGGCTCCACGGCCCATGCTTCGAACATCGGTCTCAGCAAATCGAATAACTTTACCTGTATCGCTAAATAGCAATATGTCATTTGAGCCGTCTGTTATTTCAGCTCCAATTAGATAATCACCCTCAAGTAAGGTAATAGCTCCAATTCCTTTCTTTCTTTGATTGCTGAAATTAGAAATCGGAACTTTCTTCACTGTGCCATTGGCAGTGGCTAGGAAGACATAGAGATCTTTATTAAAGTCATCAGTGGAAATTGGAAGCACAAAAGTGACTTTTTCGTCATTGAGTTCGAGTAGATTGACAATAGGACGACCTTTTGAGCTAGATGATCCTTCCGGTAGATCCCAGACGTTTAACCAATGCAAGCGCCCTTTATCAGTAAAGCAAAGCAAGACATCGTGTGTTGTTGCAACAAAAAGCTTACTAACGATATCCCCTTCTTTAATATCAGTGGCTTTACGGCCCTGGCCACCTCTTCTTTGTGCTCTATATTCAGCCGAAGCCTGACTTTTAATATATCCAGTATCCGATAGAGTTACGACCATCTCCCTCTGTGGAATAAGGTCCTTAGTCTTAACGTTCTTAGCTTCTGGAATGATCTGAGTCCTACGGGCATCGCCGTAATTTTTCTTTAAATCAAGCAAATCGTCAGCAATTATTTGCTTTACTCGTTCAGGCTTATTAAGTATGTCTACCAAATCTATGATCTGGTCGGCAATATTGTGGTACTCATCAATAATCTTGTCATGCTCTAAACCAGTTAAGTTTTGCAAGCGCATCTGCAGAATATTTCTAGCTTGCTCTTCAGTAAGTTGATAAGTTCCGTCATCTTGCAAGCCACCGATATTGACGACTTCTTCCGGACGCATGTATTCCTTACCGGCAGGGCTTCTTTCTATTAACTGCTTAGCAAGTTTTGAATTCCAAGTACGTTCAAGTAGCCTTTCAGTAGCCACGTTGCTATCTGGGCTGGTTTTAATAATGTCTAGGAAGTCGTCAATATTTTCCAAGGCAACTGCTTGGCCCTCTAATAAATAGATGCGACCACGGTTCTGATTCAGACGGAAAACAGTTCTTCTAGAAACAACTTCCCTTCTATGCCACAGGAACTCTTCAATGAGCTGTTTAATATTTAGTAGACGCGGCTGGCCATTGACGAGAGCAACTAGGTTAATACCAAAGGTGCTTTCGAGCTCAGTGAGCTTATACAGATTATTAAGAACGACTTCCGCATTAGCGCCACGCTTTAACTCAATGACGCCTCTTAACCCTTCGTTATCGGATTCGTCACGGACAAACGAGATTCCTTCGACCTTTTTCTCTACGCCAAGTTGCGCAATTCTTTGGAGCATTACGCTTTTATTAACTTGGTAGGGAATCTCAGTAATAACAATGGACTCGCGATTGCCATGATCCCACTCTTCCAGATGGGTCTTGGCCCGAATAATGACCCGGCCTCGACCGTTAGTGTAGCCTTCGCGGACTCCATCAAGTCCATAGATCATTCCACCAGTTGGAAAATCCGGAGCTGGCAGACAAGTCATGATTTCATCGATAGTGCACTCTGGATTGTCAAGCACCAATAAACAGGCATCGACAGTTTCATTGAGGTTATGTGGAGGAATATTAGTAGCCATGCCAACTGCAATTCCAGCTGAGCCGTTAACTAAGAGTGCTGGCAGTCGTGTAGGTAGAACAGTAGGTTCTAGCTCCGAGCTATCGTAGTTGGGCTGGAAATCCACCGTATCTTCGTCAATATCGGCCAGCATTTCAGAAGCGATTCGCTCTAGCCTAACTTCCGTATACCTCTGGGCGGCGGCACTGTCTCCATCAATAGAGCCGAAATTGCCTTGACCGTCAACAAGCGGATAGCGCATAGAAAAGTCCTGCGCCATTCTGACAATAGTCTCGTAAGCCGCCGCATCGCCATGTGGATGGTATTTACCTAATACGTCGCCCACCACACGGGCTGATTTCTTATAAGGTCTGTTCCATTGATTACCTAGTTCATGCATGGCATAAAGCACACGCCGGTGAACTGGCTTTAAACCATCTCTAACATCCGGAAGCGCTCTTCCCATGATTACGCTCATTGCATAATCGAGGTAGGAGCGCTGCATTTCTTCGACTAAGTTGACTTTGGAATAATCGGTTTCCAATGCTTTTTGATGTTCTGCTTTTGAGGTGTCATTATCAGCCATGCGGGATTTCCTCGTATTTTTATATTTCTTTGAGCATTTCTATATGTATGCGCACTGAATTTTAAGAGAAAGACATCAAAAAAACTTCAACGCTTTTTAGGGCAAATTCTGATACTATTGCAACGCGATAGTATACAAAAACGATAGTATTGGATTCAATGCAAGCGGAACACCCCGGCAGGATTCTTCAAAAAGCTTTTTTGACCCCTTTGCAAATCACGCCGTACCGGCTATCTAAGGAAGTCGGCGTCTCCCAGACCATGTTGAGCCAAATCCTGCATGGCACTCGATCTATTACGCCAGCGACTGCGTTACGGCTATCAAAATTCTTTTCTCTAAACGAAGATTTCTGGTTACAGGCACAAATGGCCTATGACTTAGCTCAAGCCAAAGCAAAGCTTGGCGATAAACTCGATGAAATTAAGCCGTACTCGCCAAAGTAGTGCAACTAGATATAAGAACAGAGTCCAATAATAAAGAAAGGTAATAAGAAAAAAGAATGAGAGGCGTACAGTAAAGCTGCGCTAGAGAGCACAGCAACAGCACAGTAACTAAGTAAACAGAAATAAGAAAATAAGAAAACAGAACAAATGCAAGTTGACAAAATTCTTCTTCCGCAATGGATCCTTCCCGTACGTCCTAAAGGTCAAGTCCTAGAGAATCACGGCATAGCTATTAAGGATGGCAAAATCCAGGCACTCTTTCCGATTGGTGAATTAGACCAATTTGAAGCTAAAGATATTGAGAAGCTACCAAATCAGCTGGTAATGCCTGGGTTAGTCAATGCGCATTCTCATGCTTCAATGAATTTACTGCGTGGCGCTGGTCCAGACCTTTCTACTTTGGACTGGTTAAATAAAGTGATATGGCCGGCTGAAGCCAAACTAGTCAGCCCAGAATTTGTCTATCAAGGCGCTTTACTTGGAGCAGCTGAAATGCTCTTTAGCGGAATAACAACTTGTCACGACATGTACTTCTTCGCTGCCGATGCCATTAAGGGACTGCGGGATGTCGGAATGCGAGTTGTAGAAGGTGGCTTCGTAATTAAATATCCGACTAATGAACATAAAAACGAAGACGAATGCCTAGCTTCTATCTACCAGCTAAGAGAACAATTTAAGGATGACCAGCTAACTAGCATCAACGTAGCTCCTCATGCTCCTTACTCGGTTACTCCAGAATCTTTAAAGAAAGCAATGGAGGTCGCCGAAGAACTTGATACTACTTACCAAATCCATTTAGCGGAGACCCAGCAGGAAGTCAAAGACGCCCAGAGGGATTTTGGTTGCACTCCTGTTAGGCATTTAAAAAATCTCGGCTGTCTCAATAAAAGGACGATTGGCGTTCATTGCGTAGTTTTGACTGACGAGGACATAGAAGACCTTGCTAAGGCGGGAGCCTCCACTGTGCATTGTCCTATTAGTAACATGCGACTTGGATGCGGGATTTCACCAGTAAGGAAACTACTAGAAGCCGGCGTGAACGTGGCTCTAGGCACTGACGGAGCAGCAAGTGCCTGCAGGCTGAGCATTTTGGATGAGATGAGGTTAGCCGGGCTGCTAGCTAAGGGTATTTCTCAAGATCCTTCCGTACTGCCCTGTGCCGACCTAATAGACATGGCTACTATCAACGGTGCGAAGGCTTTAGGACTAGAGAAAAAGATCGGTTCAATAGAAAATGGTAAAGAGGCCGATTTAATAGCATTTGAGTTGAAATCAGTAGAAACCCTGCCCGTTTTGGATATTTTTTCAACAGTTGTTTACAATATTGATCGAAAATGCCTGTCTCGAATATGGGTTCGAGGATTCGGAGTTGTTGAAAAGCAACGAGGAGTGCTTCAAATACCACATCGAGAATCGATACTCTTAAACAGTGATGTTGTATCGTGGCAAAATAGGGTGTATGAGATACTACAGGGCGGCTATCCGTAGTGCGCTAGTGGTTACACTCAGATTGCATTACGGCCGTTCGAAGAATATGCCGTTACAAAATGTTTTATCTGCATCGAAGAGGAAAATGATGAAAACAAAGACAAAAATCGGATTGCTAGTTGCCGCTTTGGCAATGGCTGCATCCGGCGTAGTTTGTTCAGCAGAAGAGCCCGCCAATCCCTATGTCCAGGCCGCCGGCAAGACATTGATGACTCCATTTGGCCTTTGCGTCCGCACTGGCTATTGGACTCCAGCTCTTGCTGAAGCTCAGGGCGCCCTGGGAAGGAACTGCAACTGCGACCCAGACATTATTCATTGTGAAGCTGGCGGTGAAAAGGTTGTCCTTTCTGCCGACACACTGTTTACCTTCAATAAGTCCAACCTGAGACCAGAAGGTATGGAAATGCTTAAGGAACTCACAAGCCGTATGGCTGGCCTGAATGTTGACGTTGTAATGATCAACGGCTACGCAGACCGTATCGGTGGTTACGAGTACAACTTGAAGCTTTCTGATCGCCGTGCTGAAGCTGTTAAGAACTTCTTGGCTGAAAATGGCGTACCTGCTGCACGTATCCATGCAGAAGGCAAGGGCCAGATCGATCCAGTGGTCGATTGCCCGAACCCATCTCCAAGAGGCGAAATCAGAACCTTCCAAGAACTCATCAAATGCTTGCAGCCTAACCGCCGTGCTGTGATTGAAGTTATTGGAACACGTGCTGCTAGATAACAGCTGATTAAATGCACAACTAAGATGCATCGAAGGGAACCTATAAGGTTCCCTTTTTATTACTATGCAAACATGAAAACTGATTTCTTCTTATTCGACCTTGACGGAACGTTAGCTGATTCGGCCCCTGCCCTAGCAGCCGCAGCTAATCATCTTAGGGAAGTACGAAATCTTCCAAAAATGCCTTTCGAGAAATTGCGTCCAGCCGCTTCCCATGGTGCTCGTGGTCTACTAGGCGTTGCTTTCGGAATTACTAAGGAAGATCCTAGCTACGCTGAAATGGAAAAGGAGTTTCTTGACTATTACTCAGAGCATCTGACAGAGAACCTGACCTTATTTCCAGGAGTTAGACAATTGCTTGATGAACTCGATGCACATCAGGTTAAGTGGGGCATTGTCACTAATAAATTTAAAAAGTTCACGGATCCAGCTGTCGATTATTTAAATATCCATCCAGGCGTAATAGTGTGTGGAGACACTGTCGGCATTAGAAAGCCCTCCCCTGAACCTATCCTCTATGCAGTCAAGAAGCTGAATTCGAAACCGGAGCTCGGAGTTTATGTCGGAGACGACATACGGGACATACAAGCTGGCAATGCCGCAGGTTGTTTTACGGTAGCGGCCGGTTGGGGGTACTTGGGGTCTGAAAAACCAATTACACAGTGGGGAGCTGACGCTATCCTTGAAAAGCCTCTTGAGCTTCTTACAGTCAAGCCTCTGACGTAAGAAGACGCTTGATCCCCTTTCCTTAATCTAGGCAAACAGCAAATTTGCCTGATAGTTTCTACATACAATTTTGTTTTAGGAGATCCTAAGAAAGATTTCAAGTCTCTTAGAATTTCTACAAAGTAGCGATAGCTAGAAACTAATAAAGGAGAAGGCATTCATGGGTGCTCTTACAACTGCGGAGAAATGGTGGATTGCTAGTGGTTGCACTGTAGCAGGTCTAATCATTATCTATACGTTCTTTGGATTTTTTGGAGTACCGGCCTTAATCCGCTGGGGACTTGCAAAATATGCGGATCCCATCGTCGATAGGCAAATTACTGCTTCGGATATCTATTTCAATCCATATACCCTCTATTTAAATATTAAGGGTCTTAACGTACAGAAAGCCAACGATAACATTCCACTTCTGCATGTCGACGATATCAATACTAAAATCAGTTGGGAGTCCGTCTTTAAACTAGCACCTATCCTTGACCACTTAACTATTGATGGCTTACAGGCAAATATTGTTAGGACGGGCCTAACCCAGTTCAATTTCAGCAACATCATCGACAACGTCATGGCAATGCAAGCCACTGACGAGGAAAAGGATAAAAAGGAGAAAGAAAAGCCATCCGAGCCTTTTAGATTTGCTATCAAGAAGTCGGAAATCCTAAATTCCAGCGTCATTCTCGTTGATAAATACAGAGACCGTACCGACCGTATCAGTAATTTCGATTTCACGTTGCCAATGGTCTCTAATTTCATTGACGACATCGATGTCCCAATTACCCCAGTACTTTCTTTTAAATTCAACGGTCATCCGTTTAGTTCGGATGCCAATAGCTTGCCTTTTACTATCTCTCAAAAGACAGGCGTGACTTTTACTTTCAATGGATTAAGTCTGGAGAATTTAGCCTCTTTTAATCCAATTAAGTTAAATGCTTTGGTTACCGGTGGCACACTTAGTGCAAACTTGAATTTGAACTTTGCCAAAGACGACCAGAAAGAAAGCCAAGTTAAAGAGCTAAGACTAAAAGGTACCGTAGAAATTAAGAATGTCGTCATTCAAGATATTCTTCCGAGAACTCCATACGATCTTGTCAAAATCGATTCCATCGATGTCGATCTTAAAAAATTGGCGATCTTTGCCCAGGAAATTGAGCTTGGCGAAGTAAAAATTTCTTCCCCCGACATCCTTGTTGTCCGTAATGATGAAGGCATTAACCTAACGGAACTTGCAAATCATCTTATTCGCGAGAATCCTTTCGATACCGAAAAAGAAACAAAAGCCACAGAAGGTGAGCAAAAAACCGATAAAAGCAAACCTGAGGGGAACCCAGTAGAGGAAAAACAAGCGGAAGCTAACACGGCTGAAGCCAATGAATGGCTGTGGAGCTTAGCCAATCTCACTGTTGAAGACGGTATCGTCCATTTCCAAGATAAAACAAATGGCTTTACTCAAGATGTAGCTCCTCTTAATATTTCAGTCGATTCAGTCTCCTCGGCTGCGGGAAACGAATCTACTGTAGCCTTCAGTACGGCCTTAATTGATGGGCGAATTGCTATTAACGGTCAATTCTCCATTAATCCTGTTAAGGCCAACTTGCGTCTGCAGTCAGCTGATCTAAACGTCGCCGATGCAAAGCCCTATCTCGATGAATTCCTTAATGGAACTGTCAAAGGTATCATTTCCAACAACGGAACAGTCACTTTTGCTCTTGAGAATAGCAAGCCAGTATATAGCTATACTGGTGGCCTGACTGTCGATGAATTCAACGTTCAAAATGCAAAAGGCGCAGAAGTCGCCTCTCTTTCCGCTTTGAACGTCACAGATGTTAATGTCAGTGGCAAAGATACAGCAATTTCAGCTAAAGGCAATATTGCATTGGAAGACTTTGCATTATCCGACCCTCGTGCCCAACCTCCAGTACAGCCAGTTAAATTCAAAGAGTTCTCCGTTGGTATAGACAACATTGCACTTGCTGATCAAAAAGCTGCAATCGGTGAAGTAAAGCTTGTTGAGCCAGATGCCAATGTAACGATGGCTGGTACCAATATCAACCTTGTTGAACTAGGCCAGTACATTGCTAATTCCTTGATTAAGGAAGCTTCTGCAAAAGAGCCAGAGAAAGCAGTAGATAAAGCAGAGGCAGCTAAGGCAGCAACTGAGAAAATTGGATCGGCAGATGCTAAAGCGGAATCTGAAAAAGATAAGTCAGATAAAGCCGAATTAGCGACTTCCGACTCTAAGGAAGCAAGTGAGAAAGAAGTTGCCGAACACCACGAGGAAGCTTCTAAGTCTTGGTCCTGGAGTCTGCAAAAGGCAACGATTGAAAATGGAAATGTCCATTTTGTCGATGAAACAAATAACTTCTCCCAGAACATTACGCCAATTAACGTTTCCGTCTCTTCTCTATCTTCAGAGTTGAAGGAAACTGGCGAAGTCGATATCAGCACTGGAGTTATTGGCGGCACACTTGCGGTCAATGGAATTGTTGGAATTAATCCGATCATGGGTAACCTGAAAGTCCAGACGGATCAGCTGGATATTTCCCAAGGTATGCCTTATATACAGGAATTCCTAAACGGCGTATTAGCAGGATTTGTTTCCAACGAGGGCACGGTTACTTTTGCTATCGACGAAGGACAGGCTGGATATAACTATGCCGGCAACCTTAAAGTTAACGAGTTCAAGCTCACTACTCCAAAGGGTGCCCCTATTGCCTCGTTTAATAACCTAAGTCTTAACAATATAGATGTAGCTGGTAAAAATGCCCTAGTGGCAGCCAAGGGCGCTGTCAAACTAGCTGACTTCGTACTAAGCGATCCTCGTGGTGGTGAGAATAGCCATCTAGTCAGACTGAAAGAAGTCAATGTGGCAATTAATGAGGTTGACACGCAAACCCAGGTGGCAACTGTTGGTGAAGTAAGAGTAGTTGGGCCATCTGCAAACGTCGTCATGTCGCCAGAGGGAATTAACTTAGCCCAGCTTGGCGAATATCTTGCCTCTTCGCTTGTGAAACAGCCTACGGCTCAAGAAAAAGCAGCCGCGGCTAAAGAAAAGAAAGAAGAGGCCAAGGCAGAAAAAGAGGCGGAAAAAGCAGGTCAAAAGAAAGAGGCCGCACCAAAGGCAAATGGTCCTTGGAAATGGAGTGTAGCAAGAGTTCAAGTAGCTGACGGCAATGTTCAATTCACGGACTCCGCTAATAACTTTTCGAAAGCCATTACTCCAATAACAGCTACAGCCGGTCCGATTTCCCAGAACTTTGGAAATCCAATTCAATTGAACGCTAATGTCGGAGTTCTTGGCGGAACGGTCTCTGCTAACGGAAGCGTGACTATTAGTCCACTGAAAGCCAATATCACGGCAAAGACAGCTGGATTGCAAATTGCTGAAGTAACTCCATTCCTAAGCCCATTCCTGAATGCCCGCATCAACAGCGGCCAAGTAGCTAATGACGGTACAGTAGTCTTCTCAATGAATGGCGATACACCGAATGTACAGTATGAAGGAAGCCTGAACGTTAATAGACTTAGCGTGCTTGATGCACAGGGCGTAACTGTAGCTACACTCGGTTCTCTTGCGGCAAGTGGAATTAATCTGAGATATGGCCACGACATTTCAGTAGCAATTCAAAACTTAGCCATCGGTAATCCGTTAGTTAACGTTGTGCAATCAGCCCAAGGTGTATTAAACGTTACTACGTTGGTGAAAGAATCTTCAGGAGGCTCTGCCGCTCCAGCTGCTACGACTAGAAGAGGTAGAGGCCGAGCAAGAGGAAGAGCGGCTCAAGTGAGAACTGCGGCAGAAACTGCTCCGGCAAGTTCTGGCGGTCTCCCAGCCATTTCAATTGGCCACATTGCTCTAGCCAACGGTATTGTTCGCTACAGAGATAATCAAGTAAGGCCACCTTTCACACTCAACGCAACTGATCTCAGAGCAAATGTCTCTAACCTTTCGACTACTTCGAATAGAGCGTCTCAAGTAAGTATCACTGGATTGTTGAATGGCACGCCGATGCAAGCAAGCGGAACAGTAAAGCCATTTGCTAGTAATTTGTCTTTAAATATGAATAGTCAAATTACTGCCTTGTCATTGCCCGCCTTCTCAGGATTCTCCACTGAATTTACTGGCTATCCAATTACACAGGGCCAACTGACCTATAAAGGAAACATAGATATTAATAATCAGAAACTGAACTCCACAAACAACATCACCATTAATAAGCTTGAATTTGGAAACGAAAATCCAAATGCCAAGGAAAAATTGCCAGTTAAGTTAGCTGTTTCGCTTTTGCAGAATAGAAATGGCGAAATTAACCTCAATCTTCCGATAACCGGCTCCTTATCCGATCCGAATTTCTCCGTTGCCGGTGTTATTGTCAAGGTGCTTACTAATCTGATTACGAAGGTTGTTGCAGCTCCGTTCACTATTATTGGTGACATCGGAAGTGGCATTACAAGTGGCATTACTGATCTATTAACTGGAGGTAGCAATAGCAATCTAAGTGCAAATAATCTGACATTTGCTCCTGGGTCTGCTCAACTCACTCCAGAAGATCAACAGGCCTTGTCCGTAGTAGCGAAAGCCATGAACGACCGTCCTTCCATGAATATTCAGGTTACGGGATACGCTACGGAAGACTTTGATAGGGGACCACTTGCAGATGCAATGTTGACTCGACAGATGAGATTTGCTCTTGGTACCAACTCTAGAAACCTAAGTAATTCCCAGAGAAACAGAGCAACCGGAATGCTATTCTCCGATGCCTATGGTCCGAACAAGCCAAATACTCGAAATGTGGATGAACAGTATCAATTCTTACAACAAAACGTAAGAGTCGGCCAGCAGGAATACCAAGGGCTGGCAGATCAGAGAGCACAAAGTGCCCGTACCTATCTAGTCAACCAGTTGAATATTAACCCCAGCCGAGTATTCATTGTTAGCAACAATGGAAACCCACCACCTGCACCAGGCGTTGGCGTTACCATCACAATTCAAGGAGGCTAACGATTTTATTTTTCAGGCCGCTGTGAAATAAAACCACAGCGGTTTTTCTTTACTTCATTATTTCTTATGGCTTTTCTCCGTGAAGACTGAACTAGAGGGCAACGTTTTGCAAGCAACTTCAAATGGTCACAAAATACTATTTATTAACCCTATTGACTTACTTATTAGAACTGATAGAATTTCGGATTCTCTGTGGGGGCGACATGGTTTCGACAGGGATAATGAGGTGATTGGACGCGTGCCGAGGCGTAAGTTCCTCGCTAATCCACTTACACAAAAAATAAACGCCAACGATAAGCGTTTCGCTCTCGCCGCTTAAAGGCGAGACGCTACAACCAGTTTGCTTCTAGGCTGGGCTGAGCAATCAGCATGTAGTGTCAGATTATAGAAGCTAAGCGTATCAAGTGCTGCGGTTGATGCGACGAAAACCAAGCAGCTGGCTGGTAGCCAGCATCGCTAATTTGCGGTGCTACCAGTAAGACACAGTCAATTAGATACGCACGTAGAGGCTGTCGCTGATAATTTCTGGACGCGAGTTCGATTCTCGCCGTCTCCACCACTTACCAATTCGAGGTCACCAATAGGTGCCCTTTTTTATTGTTCAAAATCAACCAGATAACTGAAAATTGGGCTTGAGCCAATCCGTAAGAATTCGTCGGAATTAAGGGGGTACCGCCGATTTATTATAGGTTATATTATAGGTTAAACCTGTTCTATTATCGGTTAAATTAGCTAGGGGGGTTAAACTACGTGAAAGCCAGCCAGGACTGGGTTCCGAGCCCTTAAAAAACCACTTTGGCGCTCATTGGCCCATTACAAAGTCAATGGAATTTTTACCGGAGAGACAATATGGCAAGAGTAGCAAAAGTGAAATCATGTGCCGCGATTG
>JAJPXW010000251.1 GCA_021205255.1 Burkholderiales bacterium | reverse complement strand
CCAAACTATATCTAGGCACTATTTTCCCTAGCAGGTTGTTCACTCATGGCTAAAGAAGGATGGAGTTGCAAAATCTGACTGAGAAGGTAACAAGGCGCAAGTGCCATGCTTTCACAAGAATAAAGACCAGTTTCAACTACTCGGTTACCTTCGAGAGATTAACCCACCGAAAAGAAATTAAAATTAAATCTATGCATCCCTTTACTTCGCCAATGCAACGCAACTCGTTGATTAACAGTAGCTAATTTGATTTAGAAACCTTTTTTCTGCTCAATGGTATTCCATAGTTACATAGGATTTCGAATCTGTACCAAGGGCGCCTTTCAATAGGAAAGCTGGAATTTCAATCCGTGCCCATCGCTGCAACTTTATAAAAGTGAAGGAAAGTGACAGTCGATTGATTAATAATTCTGGAGAAAACCACAAATTCTTTTATTGATGAAATTTAAGGATACATGCTTTAAACCTGTTATTACTTTGCATGCTTATGTTTAGCACACTTCTTATTCTATTATTCTAGCTATCTACCTATTTTCCATATTCCTTAGAGATTACCAACTAATCCTGTTGGGCTAAGCGCAAAGAAAAACTATGCTGAAACTAATTTTTAAGTTCCCTGACCTTACAATAAACAGGCTTGCCAGCGAGATTCAGGGATTTTCTCAAGACATGTCTTGCTTGTCATAATAAAAGTCTCTTTTTTACGACAACTTTCAGACTAAGTAAAAGTCTTTTGGATCATTAAGTTGCGGAATTAGAAAAATTAATCTCTCCAATTAAGAGCATCTTAATTGGGTAAACCCGATAGACATTTTGCGAATAGCGACGGTATTTTTAATTCAATATAATGCCCGTGCTAAACTGTCACCATCCTAGTTACTTTATTTGAGATGACAACAAAAAAAGATATCCCAGCCTTCATTCTTGGACTAGGAAACATCCTATGGGCAGACGAAGGTTTTGGCGTACGTGCGGTTGAAGCCTTCCATAAAAAATATGCTTTAACGGATCCAACCAATGTCATTGCCGACGGCGGAACACTTGGAATGTACCTTTACGACCATGTTTGCCGTACTAAGAACCTGTTGATCTTTGACTGCTGCGACTTTAAAGGTGAGCTTGGCGAACTTCGAGTTTTACACGGAGACGAAATAAGCCTGTGGAGATCTTGCAAACTTTCTCCTCATCAAGAAGGCATGAATGACTTACTAGGTTTGGCCGCCATGCAGCTCCTTTTGCCAGAAAAAATTACAGTCATTGGTATCCAGCCTGCCCTTCTAGATGATTTTGGAGGTTCGCTATCAAATAAGGCAAAGGCCAAAATCCCCCTCGCCGTCGAACTCGCACGTCAGGAACTTGAAAAATGGGGCGTGGGCATAAGACTTAGAGATCCCGATGAAGTTGCTCCACTATTGAACGCTCCGGCTGTCGATATGGAGAAGTACGAAAAAGAGCGTCCTTCGGAACAGGATGCGGCTAGGGAAGGTGATTACAGATTCCTTTATCCATCTACTAAAAGGTAAATAACATGTGCATTGGTATTCCCATGAAAATCCTTGATCTTCCTAGTCCAGGAAGAGCGCTCTGCGAAGGCAGAGGCCAGAAGGAAAACATCGATGTCCTGATGCTCGAAAATCCGCAAGTAGGAGAATGGGTTCTTTCCTGGAACGGTATGGCGCTAGAGAAATTAACTCCAGAAAGAGCCGAACAAGTAGATAAGGCCTTGGACTCGTTGGAAATGGCAATGAATGGATTGCCTCAAACTGATGAGGACCCCTTTGCCGATATCACGGCCAATACAGGGAAATTGCCCCCTTATCTAGCAGCCTTGGTGCCAAAAAATCAAGGATAACGACGATGTTGATGCAAACTACTCCCCAGATAGACCTTTTCTCCACTCCTGTCTACAAGCGACTTCTTGAAGCTGGGTTCGAGGAACTAAATCCTGACAATTTTGAGGATTTTATTAAAAGGCCTGACCTGTCCATGATGCTTTTTGTTGAAAATCCCAACAGAATGAAAGAAACCATGGATGCCGTGGTCATTGCCCCTGAATTAACTAAGGCTTGCCAGTTAATAGTAAATAAAGCGGTGGTTCCTCCCCCGCACGCCCGTAAGCTAGCTGCTATTTACGGCTTTAGGCGCTGGCCAGCTTTGGTCTTTGTTAAGGACGGCGCCTATCTCGGCGCAGTAGACGGTCTGCGTCTATGGTCAGAATTAGTAGCCGAAGTAGACAAGATCATTAATAGCAAACCATCTTTTCCACCATCAATTGGAATTCCAATCAAATCCTGCTAATCGATAGAGAATACAAAAATGCCAATAAAACCAATCTCAATTCCCATTGCCCTCATTGGAAAAGGCTCCCAACCCGACCCCGTGCCAGCAATGACGATTGGTGTTCCGGAAACCGTTGAAACATATTCCATGCCGATGCCAGCGACATCGGCTAGCAAGGAAACAGCTTTAAAGGCCAGGGAGTTTTTCATTGAAATCTACAATGAAATGGCGCTTTGGAATATAGATTCCGGAGAAGCCGGTCCCGCTTTCGCCCTCGATAAATACGATGTCGAAACCCTTAAGTTCATTAACGACATCCTTGGCGAAGGAGAGGTTTCTATCCGTATAGTTCTTCCAAATGACGACTTTGACGAAATACGCATTCTTGAAACTGTCTTTGTGGGAGTTTGGAGAGTCAGATGCTATAAGGATGGCAAACCTATTTCCGACCAAATTGAAGTAAGCGCAATTCCAATCTGCGTTCCAGAAGCTGCTTTTCTAGCGTCCTCCGATGGATTAAAGCCGACAGAGCCTGACCCCGATGCTATGAATAGTCCCGCTATTCTTGCTGAACTAAAGACGGCATTGGAGCAGTGGGAGCCTGGTTCTGCGCCATTTACCGTCAATCTTAGCCATCTTCCTATGAGTCCGGCCGACAATAGAATTGTCGACGAGGCCGTTGGCGAAGGCGTAGTAAAAATTGTCTCCCATGGCTATGGCAACTGCCATATAGCTTCCACCGCAGTGCGCCACTTATGGAGAATCCAATATTTAAATAATGCCCCGACAAAGTTGATGATCCTCAATACTTTAGTGGTTACTGGATTACCTGAGGAAGCGATAGCGGCTCCTGAAGATTTACGTGATTCAACTCAGCGCATTAAAGAAACTGTGGAATGGGTCACTTCCAGTTGGGAACTACCTCCCGTGGAGTGGTCTTCATGACGCAGTTCGAAGGTTCCTATCTAGGCGACGCCTCTAAACTTAAAGACACCGATTGCCTCGAATGCAAAGTCTGCCACTATGTCTATGATCCAGACGTAGGAGACATTGATCAAAATATTCTTCCCGGAACTCCTTTTGCCCAGTTGCCGGAATATTGGTGCTGTCCCGTATGTGGATGCGAAAAGGAACTCTTCATGGTAGTTCCCAAGCCGACTGATGAAGATAAATGAATCCAAACGAGAACCAAATCCAAATCCAAGACCAAAACATCGAGTGGAAGCCGTCTCCAGTCCAAAGACTGGAAAGAGGCTTTCACCAAGTTCTTGAAAAACGGATGCAAGGATTGCCTTTTGTCCATCCTAAGGTTGGCATCCATGCAGTCGGTTTTCAGAAATGGAAGTATTTTTGGCTTGGAATAATGGTGACTCCCTGGGCAATAAACATAATTCTTACCGAAGGTGATCCAACTAAATGGAAATCCGTACCGGAAGGGAAAAAGCTCCATTACCGATTTCCAGCTGGTCTCTACGATTTTATTAGCGTCAAAGACGATCTACTCGGCGAATATAAGATGTGCTCGCTCATCTCGCCACTTACAGAAATCAAAGACGATGCAATGGCCGTGGAAGTCGCTCAATACGCATTGCAGGAACTAATGAAGGATGAGCAACCGGAAGAAGAAGGCACGCCTATGGTTTATTCTCCTAGAGAAGTAAATCCCGAAGCAGTGGAAGCCGCTATAGAGAAGAAAGTCGAAGAGACCATGTCCAAGCCCATTAGCAGGCGTTCCTTTTTCAAAAGAAAATTTATAACGAAGGAAAAGTAAGCAATGGGTTTCCTAGGTGGCATTACAGTTAATCTCCAGGTGCAAGACCTTAAGGTCGAAAAAGCCTCTGTCCATCCTGATAAGGAAGTCAAAGCCGAGCAGATTTTGATTGGCCGCGATCCTGTAGAAGCCATCGACTTAATTGGAGATCTATTTGCTCTCTGTCCGCATTCCCAAAGAGCAGCGGCCGAAGCCGCTATCAGTACCGTTATAGAAGGAGCACTTTCTGAAGATCTAGGGTCGGTGTTAGCAAGATCTATTCAAGCAGAAAGGATTGCCGAAGGATTTCGATACTTTGTACTGCAACTATCGCCTACTAGCTGGAAAGCAAAAAATACCGCAAATTTTGTTCCGCTTTGGAAATTAGTTCGGAATTTAGAAGCGAAAGATCTGACTGAGCCGGGTTGGCTAACTTTGCAAGAAGCAGTATCCAATAGACTAGGCCGTTATCTCAAAAATGCTTTTGAGGGAACGTGGGAAAACGATTTGCTTAACGGCACTTTCAAAAATCCTTGCGATGGACTTCTTACGGTATTCTCCGTACTTTCTCGCCATCGTACCTTAGGCTGGAGCTCCGTTCCACCATTAAAAATTTCCAATAAGGTATTTTTGGAAAATTTAAAATCCACTAGAACCCCGTTAGAAAAGCTTGCTAAAGGGCCATTTGATTACTTCACAGGCGCCTGCGCAAGAATGCGCAACGCACCCCTGACCTCTTCCCTTTTAAGAACTGATGGACCAAGTGCCTACACTCGTTTTGTCGCACGCTTTGAAGAACTTCTACAGGATTTGCAGAGCAAACCAGTGGTATCGGAATTAGTGAGTAGTTTGCGATTGTCTGACACTTCAGCTGTTTCCATAGTACAAAATTCCCGTGGAGTCTTGCTCCATTATGTAGAAATTACAAAATCGGTAGATGGAAAAAACGCTATTGCCGACTATTGCATCCTGACTCCTACGGAAATAAATGTCACTAAAGCACCTTCTTTTGATAAATCCCTAGTCGGTATTAAAGCTCCTACGGAAAAGGAGCTTGAGGAACTAGCAAATCTTGTGACTCTTTCCTACGACCCTTGCACTGAAATAAAGCTGGAGATCAATCATGCATGAGATGTCGTTAGCGCAGGGTATTGTTGAAATTGTGGAAAAAGTGTCTCAGGACAACAATAATCGGTTAGTGGATTCAGTTACTTTAGCAATTGGTCAGCTAGCAGGAGTTGAGCTTTCCGCACTTATGCAAGGATTAAAGATCGCCGCTAACCGAACACCGATGGAAGGCGCCGAAATTCGTATAAAACATATTCCAGGCACGGCTTGGTGCATGGATTGCGGTAAAACTGTCCCTATTTCTCGACTCGGAGACAGCTGTCCTGAATGTGGCGGTTATCATCTTGCCGTTAACGGGGGCACTGAATTTAGGGTCTCAGAACTCGAACTTAAAGAGTAGATAGAGATAAAAGGAAATTAAACACAAAGGAGTGAAATATGTGTATCACTTGCGGCTGTGGCGGTAAAGGCGCCACGATAGAAGACTTAGACCAGACTAAGCATCATCACGAACACATGCATCAGCATGCTGATGGCACCATTCATAGCCATCCACATGACCATTCCATCCAGGGTCATGAACATGACCACCTGAATTCCCACACCTGGCATCAGGAACACGGTCTCCTAGATGAAAAAGCTTGGCATGAAGAGCACAACAAAAGTTGCAGAGAAGAGGGACATCAGCATCTAAACAACCATACTTGGCACGAGCAGCATGGCAAGTTGGATGAAAAAGCCTGGCATGCAGAGCATGACCATCTGAACTCCCACACCTGGCATCAGGAACACGGCCTTCTAGATGAAAAAGCTTGGCATGAGCAACAAAGACTTTGCCATGAAGAGCATCCTGGCCGTAGAGAAGGAGCATCGAAGCCCATTTCCACTACTGGAGCCTTCCCAGCCCCTCATCGTACTCATCGGGAATTCGAATCTCTTGAGTAGAAATTGCCTAGCCTGGCATCCCATTAAAAGTAACTTGCATAAGTTCATGGGATGTCAGATCTTCAGCTTTTACTTTTAACCGACTCTACATTATTGACTCTGCATTAATAGACCATGACCGATGTAAATGACAGGCTCGTGCAACTGGAAATAGATGTGCTTGCCGCTAATAACGAGGTAGCCGACGAAAACCGCGTCTATTTTTCTAGTAACGGTATTCTTGCTCTTAACCTAGTTTCCAGCCCAGGCAGCGGGAAGACTACCCTTCTGTGCAAAACGATTGATGACATTAAAGATGAAATCAAGCTAGCGGTAATAGAGGGAGATCAGCAAACCATCAACGACGCCGAAAGAATCCGCGCTACAGGGTGCAAGGCCATCCAGATCAATACTGGAGAAGGATGTCACTTGGATGCCCAAATGGTTAGGGAAGCTGTAGAGAAACTCCATCCGGAACAAAATTCCATCCTCTTCATAGAAAACGTTGGCAACTTAGTATGTCCGGCCGCATTCGACTTAGGAGAGAAATGCAAAGTAGTAGTGTTGTCGGTAACTGAAGGAGACGACAAACCTCTTAAGTATCCTTCCATGTTCGCCGCTTCAAGGTTAATGATCCTGAACAAGATCGACCTACTCCCTTATGTCGACTTTAGCGTTGAGAAATGTCTTGAATATGCGAGAAGAGTCAATCCTGATATTCAAATCTTGCAAGTGTCGGCAACTAAAGGAGACGGAATGAAAGCTTGGATCCAATGGCTTAAAACCGAAATGGTCTCCGACATGCTTAACGAGCCTTATTAGACATCGACTTTTGACATTGACTTTTAAATATTGAACTTTCAGAGGTAAAGCCTTATTAATTTAAGCAGGTATTTATGGACGAACGAATAATTTGCCGAAAGCTTCGCATTAATGGAACAGTCCAGGGGGTCGGCTTTCGGCCATTCGTCTATGTTCTCGCATCTGAAGAAAACCTACGGGGTACTGTTTTAAATGACGGCCAGGGCGTCGAAGCCGTCATTGAAGGTTCCGACGAGCAGGCAAGTAACTTTCTAGTAAGGTTGAAAGCCGAACTTCCACCCCTTGCCAAAATAGATTCCATAGTTGCCGAAGAACTAGTTCCGCAAGGTTTCAAGGACTTCAAGATACTTGAAAGCCGCACTACTTCGGTTTCGACTGGAATTCCCGCCGATGCCGCCGTTTGCGAGGCATGCCTAAAAGAGCTTACTGATAGAAAAGACAGGCGCTACAGATATCCCTTCATTAACTGCACGCATTGTGGACCTCGCTATACGATTACAGCCCATCTTCCCTATGATCGGCCTCAGACAAGTATGAAGATCTTCCCAATGTGTCCATCTTGTCTAGAGGAATATAAAAACCCTTTAAATAGAAGGTTCCATGCTCAACCGAACGCCTGCCCTACGTGTGGACCGCATGTTGAATTATTGGATGAATCTGGCAATAAACTTGAATGTGCAGATCCTATTGCCGAGCTCTATCAACGCTTAATGGCAGGAGAAATTGCAGCTGTTAAAGGACTTGGCGGCTTCCATCTAGTGTGCGACGCAAGAAACCATGAAGCCGTAGCAAAATTACGAGAGCTTAAGAGCCGGCCTTCCAAGCCTTTTGCCGTCATGATGCAAAATCCGGAAAGTATTAGGCATCTTCTTCGAGTTTCCGAAGAGGCAGAAAAAGAACTTGCTTCTCCAGCCGCTCCGATTTTGCTTTGTCCAAAATTACCAAATACCGACGAGCTTCTTCAAGGTATTGCGCCGGGACTAGGCTCGATAGGAGTCATGCTCCCCTATACGCCAATTCACTGGTTGCTTTTCTTTGAGCATGCGGGCAGACCAGACTTCAACGATTGGTACAAAAAGGATTCCGATCTTGTGCTTGTCATGACAAGTGCTAACCACGGTGGAGAGCCAATTGTTATCACTAATGAAGAAGCCGTTGAAAGATTAAGTGGAATTTGCTCCTGCTACCTAGTCCACAATAGAGAAATACTTGTTCGGTGCGACGATAGCGTGAGTCGTATGGCTTCCGATGGACAAGTGCGTCCAATTCGCCGGGCAAGAGGTCACACTCCAGCCCCATTGACTCTATCTAACGAATGTCCAGAAATCATTGCGCTTGGTGCGTGGCTAAAAAATACCGCTTGTCTCGTTAAAGGCAGGAAAGCAATAGTTTCACAGCATATTGGAGACCTCGACCGCTCGACTAACTGTAAAACTCTTAAGAATACGGTACGTCACCTATCGGAAGTTTTTGAAATCCGGCCACAAATCGTAGCGTGCGACATGCATCCGGATTTTTATTCCACCAGACTCGCTGAACAACTTGCTAATGAACATGGTGCTGAACTTGTGCCAATCCAGCACCACCACGCCCACATTGCTTCCGCTATGGCCCAGCATGGTCTATCTGAACCAGTAATTGGACTTTCTTTGGATGGAGTGGGTTACGGACTTGATGGAACTTCCTGGGGCGGAGAGCTTCTTTACGTTGATCCATTAGGTTTTAAAAGGATTGGCAACTTACGTCCAGTAAAGCTTCCCGGTGGCGACAAGTGCGCTAGAGAAGGCTGGAGAATCGCTGTAGGGCTTTTAAAAGAAACTAATGCTCCAGATGTTCCAGAAGAAGACATTTTGCGTTTTAAGGCTTTTACTGGTGCAGAAGGCGTAATGCGGATGTTGCAAGCTGGTCTATCCATGCCGATCTCTTCAAGTCTAGGAAGAATGTATGACGCAGCTGCCTCCTTAGCCGGAGTACTCGATATTTCTTCTTACGAAGGGGAAGCCCCGGCGGTTTTTGAAGCCGTGGCCAATGGCAAACATGGAAAAGTCCTATCAAATCTATACCACTTTGATGATGGAATTCTTGACATTCATCCATTAATCGTTTCAATGGCAAGAGAGCAGAACGCTCAATTGGCTTCTGCTAATTTCCATACAACAATTGCAAAGGCCTTAGCCGACTGGGCAATAGATGCGGCTAGGCAACGTAACTTAGACAAGATCTGTCTTTCAGGAGGTTGTTTTCTTAACGACCTATTGACCTCCCAACTTAAACAACATTTAACTGATGCTGGGCTTCAAGTTTTTGAGTCGACCCTCTACCCTTGTGGAGATGGTGGGGTTGCCTTAGGACAAGCTTGGGCCGCGGCTATGAAATATAACTTAGAGAAGGAAGCACGAAATGTGTCTGGCAATACCCGTACAAATTAAAGAAGTTCTACCTGGAGACATTGCCGTTGCGGAAATATCCGGTTTAAAGAAAGAAATATCCACAGCTTTATTAGATGATGTGAAGCCCGGCGACTATGTCATTTTGCATGTTGGATACGCCTTGCAAAAAATTGATCCAGAAGAAGCCGAAAAAACATTGGCCTTGTTTGCCGAGCAGGAAGCTCAAAATTGAAATACATCACTGAGTATCGAGATCCCAAACTCGCAAAGAGCATTGCTTCAAAAATAAAAGCCGAAGCCGATCCTAATAAACACTATCGGTTAATGGAATTCTGCGGTGGTCATACGCATGTCATCAGTCGCTATGGCCTTGAAGATATACTGCCGCCAAACGTGCAGATGATTCATGGACCTGGTTGCCCTGTCTGCGTGCTCCCTATTGGAAGAATTGATTCGGCTATCGAACTTGCGCTTAAGCACGGTGTCATTTTGTGCACATATGCGGACACCATGAGGGTTCCCGCTTCTAAAGGCTTATCCATGATGAAGGCCAAGGCGCAAGGTGCAGATATAAGAATGGTCTACTCAGCAACCGATGCCTTAAACATTGCGCAGGAAAACCCAGATCGCGAAGTGGTGTTTTTTGCGATTGGATTTGAGACGACGACACCGGCAACTGCAGTAGTGCTTAAACAGGCAAAGGCGCTTGGCTTAAAGAACTTTTCCGTCTTCTGCAACCATGTGCTGACTCCGGCAGCCATGAACCACATCCTTGCCAGCGATTCAGTAGTTAAAATCGATGGCTTTGTTGGACCGGCCCACGTCTCGACAGTTATAGGTTCGAAGCCCTATGAAGTTTTTGCCGGTAAGAACGGCAAACCTGTAGTAGTAACTGGATTTGAACCACTTGACATGCTGCAGGCCATATTAATGCTGGTCCGTCAAATCAACGATAACAGAGCCGAAGTAGAAAACGAGTTTACTAGGGCAGTTAAACCAGAAGGCAATCAAAAAGCCATCAAAATGATGGACGAAGTATTTGAACTGCGAGATTCCTTTGAATGGCGTGGCCTTGGCTCCGTACCATACTCAGCTCTTAAGCTCAATGACGACTATGCAGATTTTGATGCGGAAAAGCGGTTTGATATCCCCTACCGGAAAGTTCCAGACAATAAAGCTTGCGAATGTGGAGCTATCTTGCGTGGCGAAAAGCATCCTTCCGACTGCAAAGCCTTCGGTACGGTCTGCACGCCTGAAAATCCGATTGGCAGTTGCATGGTTTCAAGCGAAGGAGCATGTGCGGCCTACTTCACCTATGGCAGGAAACGTCGTAAACCAGCTTCGCATTAAAGATGCCTTCTAACGAAAACGAAGACGAAAATGAGCGAAAAGAAATACGTAAGACCTCTGAACTTCAAGACAGGTCGGGTCGAAATGAATTACGGGGCAGGAGGAAAGGCAACTGCCCAACTTATTTCTGACCTTTTTGCGGAGGCATTCTCAAACGAATACCTTTTGCAGGGCAATGACGGAGCCGACCTTCCGCAATGTAACGGACGACTTGTAATGTCGACAGATTCTCATGTCGTCACACCTTTGTTTTTCGCCGGTGGCGACATTGGCTCCCTTTCGGTGCATGGCACTGTCAATGACGTAGCCGTCTGTGGCGCAAAGCCTCTTTACATGAGCGCTGGATTTATTTTGGAAGAAGGTTTTCCGCTATCGGATTTAAAAAGAATAGTTGAAAGCATGGCCAATGCAGCTAAAGAGGCAGGAATTTATATCGTCACTGGAGACACGAAAGTCGTTGAAAAAGGCAAAGGGGACGGAGTTTATATCAATACTACCGGTCTAGGTGTTATCCCTAATGGCATTAGCCTTTCAGGTGCGTTTTGCAAACCAGGGGATGTGGTTGCCGTATCAGGGGATATAGGAGATCATGGTGTAGCAGTGATGAGCGAACGCGTAAATCTTGGATTCGAAACTAACGTTAAAAGCGATACTGCTAGCCTGAACCGCATGACTGAGGCATTAGTAAAAAACGTGCCATCATTAAGATGCATGCGAGATCCCACCAGAGGTGGACTAGGAAATACTTTGAACGAGATAGCCAAACAGTCGGGCGTCGGCATTGAAATCCGGGAGGAGGATATTCCAGTCAAGGAGAACACTTTAGCGGCTTGCGAATTTCTAGGTTTAGATCCTCTCTATACCGCTAATGAAGGAAAACTAATAGCCTTTTGCGCTGAAAAAGATGCGGATAAAATGCTCGAAACTATGAAGGCCGATCCACTAGGAAAAAATGCAAAATTAATTGGAAAATGCATTGAGGACGAAGATCATTTCGTGCAAATGGTAACGGCCTTCGGGGGAATCCGAATGGTGGATTGGCTTACGGGTGAACAATTACCTAGAATATGTTGATTTCTTGTTAACATTCAATGAATTCCCTTAATAACGATAAAACAAGCAAGAGAATTAATTGGGAGACCCTAATAATGAAGCAACCTCAAACCATACTGTTAATAGATGATCACTCATTAATAACCACAGCAATGAGTCAGCTATTGCAGAGCATGTTTCCAAATGTGCAGGTTTATATAGGTTCTGATGCCAAGGATGCAAGGGAATTAGCGGCGAAATATGGAGATTCAGCCGACTTAATGATCCTTGATCTATGTCTTCCGGATGCACAAGGTACGACTCTTCTTGAAGAGTTGCTCAAAGAGTATCCAGCGCTAAAGATTTTAGTTCTTTCCGGCATTGCCGACCCAGAAAGCATCCTGCGCACTCTATCGGCAGGAGCGGCCGGGTTTGTGCCTAAGTCGCTTGATGCCAATCTTCTAAAAGATGCGGTTAATTTTGTACTTGAAGGTGGCGTTTATATTCCTTCCCGCATTTTGTCCCAACAGCAAAGCCAAGGGATGAATCCGCAACAACCGCAGGAAAATCCAAGTTCAGCGGTCCATTTAACACCGAGGCAATGCCAGGTTCTTAAATTACTAAGCCAAGGCGATTCAATTAAAACAATTTGCAGGAAGCTTGACTTGTCGGAAGGTACTGTCAAGACGCACGTAACGGCAATATATAGAGCGTTCGATGCCAGAAACCGTACTGAAGCTCTTATTGCCGCTAGGAAAAATGGCTTCAACGTTGACTAATATTTAACGTTGACCAATAACTAGCAATCCAACTTTTAATTGATAAAAATCCTAAATGGAAGTCTGGAATTCCAGACTTCCATTTCCATTTCTAGCATCCGTATTTGAAATGAATCCGAACTTTTGGCAAGTACCTACTAGACCTAAGCCTTAGCTCCCCTCTTCTCTTTCTTGGGCTGATCCATCTACTGTGAGTTTTGCATGGCTTCCTAGAGCCATTTACAACAAGCTCTCGTTCAGTCCCTACGATACTTTCTTCACCTGTCTTAATTCCACTTTAAACCACAAATGAAGCTGATCCTTTTATTCAAACTAGAATACTAAAGGCCATAGATCATGGTTGTGGAGGTGGAGGGTTTTGTCCTGGTTGCGGTGGAGGGGGATTCTGTCCAGGCTGAGGTGCTGGACCTTGGTT
>JAJPXW010000284.1 GCA_021205255.1 Burkholderiales bacterium | reverse complement strand
TAGCTGATAAGCCCCTCTCGAAGCCGTTTTTTGCCTAATAGTAATATGAACTAAAATACGTCACTTTGTCCAACTGATAGCAATCCGATGGAATTTGATTCGCTGTTTCTAATCCTTTTGCCGATTATTTTTGCGGCTGGGTGGTTTGCGCGGTTTTTTGACTTGAAAGAGAACAAATACGTATCTGCTGGAGAAACGCAAACGTTATACAAAGGACTGGATCTTCTTCTAAATAACAAGCCGGATCAGGCAATTGGTTCTCTAGTTAATCTGGCCAAGATCGATCCCGACACAGTTGAACTGCATTTTTCTCTTGGGAGTCTGTTCCGTAAAAGGGGAGACTATGCAAGAGCAGTAAAGATCCATAACCACTTGAGCCGCCGAGCCGACCTGCCTAAGACAGTCCGCGCTAGGGCGATGTATGAATTAGGTAAGGATTACTTAAAAGCCGGCATTCTCGACAGGGCGGAAAATAGTTTCCGAGAACTTTCCGATATGCAGACTCCCTACAAGACGGAAGCTGTCCGACAGCTCGTGGATATCTACGAAAGTGAAAAGGACTGGCTAAAAGCCATTGATGAAGCGCATATCCTTGAAAGTATTTCCGGTGAGACTTTCCCAGCTCGCATTTCCCATCTGTTTTGCGAACTCTCAACAGAGGCCTTAAACCAGAAAAATCTGGATCAAGCGAGAAAATATCTGGAGAATGCAATCTCAGCTGATCGCCGCAATAAGCGTGCCCTGATCATGCTCGGCAATATGCTGAAATCGGAAGGAGATCTTTCTGGAGCCGTGTCGGCCTGGAGAAAAGTAGGTCAAATTTCTCCGAAGTATCAAACTTTCACGGTCAAACCAATTGTCGATGCGCTCATGGAAGAAGGAAAGAAAGAGGATGCGATCCGTTTCCTAGAATCCGTAGCGGAAACTTCCGATAACAATGACGAGATCGAAATTGTCGCAGATCTTGTGGCAAAAATCGAAGGGGTTCCGAAGGCCTTGGAAATCATAAAGCGCCATATGAAGACGGAAATGTCTTTGGTTCTCTTTTTGAAGTTAATGGAATTGAGACTGACGCAGACTCCGGATGACAAATCCCTGAAGGAGTTATATAAGCTAATGAAACTTCAGGTCGAAAAGACGGCCCGCTATAAATGCACTAAATGTGGTTTCGTCACTCGGAAATTCCAATGGCAGTGCCCTGGATGTCGCAATTGGGATAGCTTTCCACCAGTGCGCAGTGAAGACCCATTTAGAAAGTAAGGTCTGCTTAGTGCAGTGAAATTTTGAAACAATTGGGCTTGTCGGCAACCTACAAAATTTCTTTTCTTTCCGTGATAATTGCCCTACTTATCGGAATTAACCTTAAAGTTTAAAAATGCTCAGAAGAATAGGTTTTTTTCTCATTACTAATTTGGCAATATTGGTAATTTTCAGTATTGTCCTCACAATTGTTCAAGCTGTCTTTGGTGTCAATTTTGGTCATATTGCGGGTGCCAATCAAGACTATCTCACTTTATTGATTTACGCTGCTGTCATTGGTTTTACAGGATCGATTATTTCCTTGCTGATGAGTAAGTCCATTGCTAAGTGGACGATGGGCGTGCAAGTTATTGATCAGCCTCGCGATAAGCTCGAAGCCTGGTTATTAGAAACCGTTCGCTCCCATGCGCAGAAAGCTGGCATTGCCATGCCTGAAGTTGGAATCTACCAAGGCGAAGCCAATGCATTTGCTACTGGTCCAACAAGAAATAATTCCTTAGTTTCCGTTTCGACTGGCCTGCTTGCCACTATGAATAAGGAAGAAGTGGCAGCCGTTCTTGCCCATGAAGTCTCCCACGTATCCAATGGCGACATGGTGAGCTATATGTTGATTCAGGGAGTGATGAATACCTTCGTAGTATTCCTTTCGAGAATCATTGGAAACTTCGTGGATCGTGCTGTTTTGCGCAATGAAAATGATGCGCCGGGAATTGGCTATTACGTCACTTCCATTATTCTTGACATTGTGCTTGGCGTCTTAGCTACGATTATCGTTGCCTACTACTCCCGTGCTCGTGAATACCGTGCCGATGCAGGAGCTGCATGGATTATGGGTAGCCCGAGACCAATGATTAATGCGCTTGCAAGACTCGGAAGCGTTCCAACAGAAGAATTAGCACCCGCGCTTAAAGGTTTTGGCGTAATGGGTAACATTGGCGACCTATTTGCAAGCCATCCACCAATCGAATCTAGAATCCAGGCTCTTCAAGCATTGGAAAGATAATCAGGAAATTTTTCTGACTCACGAAGCCCGCTTTTGCGGGCTTTGTTATAAAGAGGCTCTGCTGGGAAATTGCTCTTACAGATAACTTTGGATATATGTTTTCCTAACTTGATATAGAGGATTTGGTTAAATTTAGGCTTGAACCTGCAATTTGCCTCTGTTCCGACTGTCTAACTGACTTATTTTGCAAGTCGGTAGGATTTTTATTCACTTATCTTTGAGATTACGATGAACGCTATTGATCAGTCCTTTTCACCCTCTTTGGAGTGTGCCAGATTTGTTGCCTCCACAGCTTTTAAGGATCTTCCGCAGGCTGTAACTGATTTTGTGAAGAAAGACCTATTGGATTGGCTAGGAGGCGCAATTGCAGGGGCTGTCAACACAGCTTCTGAGCCTATAAAGAAAGTAGAGACCCTTCTTGGAGGCAATAGTCAAGCGTCAATTATTGGCATGGGTTCTGGAAACGTTCAATTCGCTTCGATGTGTAATGCGTATTTCGGAAGCATTACCGATAGCGACGATGTAGACAGAGAAAGTATTACTCATCCAGGGGCAGTGACTCTGCCTCCTGCTTTGGCTCTTGCAGAATTCCTGAAAAAAGACGGGAAGGAATTAATCACATCTATAGCATGCGGCTTTGAAGTGATGTTGAGAATTGGGGCGGCCATTACGCCAGAGCACTATAAGGTGTTCCATACAACAGCAACAACTAGAGTCTTTGGAGCGGCAATGACTTCTGGAAAGTTGCTTGGGCTGACAGAAGTGCAGCTTTTATGGGCATTAGGTAATGCCGGGACAAGTTCAGCGGGACTTTGGCAATTTCTTGCTAATGGT
The DNA here is from genome assembly GCA_021205255.1 of Burkholderiales bacterium. Classification (GTDB taxonomy): domain Bacteria; phylum Pseudomonadota; class Gammaproteobacteria; order Burkholderiales; family Burkholderiaceae_F; genus JAJPXW01. The sequence goes on along the minus strand of JAJPXW010000284.1, from coordinate 9,713 downwards.
GCCATGAGCGACCTTCTCCATACCGCTAATGCTGCTGGAAACGGCATGTTATCGGCTCTTTTAGCTAGCAATGGTTTTTCTGGTGCAACCCGAATCCTTGAAGGAGAAAAAGGCTTCTTTGCTGGCTATGCAAGGCAGGAGCCGAAATTGGAGCTTTTTAAGGATTTTGGCAAAACCTGGAGAACGGATAAAGTCTCTTTTAGACCTTATCCATGCTGCCGCCATACGCATTCGGCTATTGATGCGGCCCTCGACATTCGCGATAAATTGTATGGACAAAAACCAGTTGAAATCAGGCTTGCGACATATGGCACTGCTAATACCGTAGCTGGCAAGAGAGCGCCAACTAATGGTCGGGACGCAAAATTTAGTTTGTCCTATTGCGTAGCAAGTGCCTTAGCAAGAGGTAAACCCTCTCAGAAAGACTTCTTAGAAGCCCAGGTCACTAATCCGGATATCCAGGCTTTGGAATCCTTAGTGAAGATTGAAGAGAGCGACGAACTAAATGCCGCTTTGCCAAAATGCTGGCCAGCCCGCTTGGAAGTGAAGACGGATAACGGCGAAACTTTTACATCAGAAGTTTGGAATCCTAAAGGAGATCCGGAAAACCCAGTCGGCTGGAGAGATCTTGCGGAAAAGTTCGTAATGCTGACCGAAGATCTGATTAATCCAGTATCGCAATTAAACATTGTTTCGATGTGCAATGCACTTGATCAACTTAACGATCCCGCCGCAATGATTCTTAAGGAAGTTAATTCAAACTTGGTAAATAGAAGTTGATTAATAGAAGTTGATTGGCCGAAGACATCCGGTCTCTACTAGGTAGATCACCATATAAGATGGACCATCATGAAATTGATGGCCCATCTGAGGCCGGTGAAATTAAGTGAGTTCCAAAGGAACTAGGCTTCTGATTGGAAGAAAAATCAAAGGACTTTGTCTATCTAATGCGAATTTTCCTTCCTTCACAAACTTGATTCGGCACATAGACAGCTAAACCGCCAACAATTATTCCAGCAATGATTAAGCTGATCGTAATTGAAGTCCAGTATCCAGCGGCTCCAAGAGGTTCAGGCGTTAGATAGTCGGTAAAGCAGAATGTACTTCCAAGGCCAAGGCCAAAACCCCACAATAAAACTCCATAAATTACCATTGGTACTAAAGTGATTCTGTACCCTCTAAGTGCAAACGCACCTATGCAGTTAATAGCGTCGAATACGTGGTAGATGGATGCGTAGATAATTAAAGTAGTGGCCACTGCAATGACTGCAGGATCGTTTGTGTAGAGCGACACGACCGAGTACTTAAAGAAGTACATCAGCATTGAAGTAGTGAGGGCTAAAGTAATACCCATCTTCAAAGCCCGATAGGTAGCAGTTCGAGCAGAACAGGGGCTACCAGCTCCTAAGCTTTGGCTGACAAGAACCGTTCCCGAAACAGCAACCGAAAGAGGCAACATATAGATAAGGGAGCTGAGATTTGCCACAATTTGGTGACCGCTGACTGTCACTGCGCCTAGCCTTGAAATGAAGACAGTCATAAAAGTGAAGGAAGTCACTTCGAAGAAACTGGAAATACCGATCGGGATTCCAAGCCTCAACTGCCCAAGGATGATTTTGGTATTTGGCCAGGAAAAGGTCTTCTTTCTCATCTTTTCATAGAAGGAATCGAAGCGCCAAATTGCCCAGAACATTCCTAAGGTTAACCAGCCGGATACGGCAGTCGAAAGTCCGCAGCCTGCGCCGCCAAGTTCAGGAAATGGTCCAATGCCATTCATAAAAATATAGTTCAGCGGGGCTTTTAACGCCAGCAAAATAAGCGAGATGACCATAGCAATCTTCGGCCTGGAAACAGCTGCGTTTAATGCCGTATAGGCGCGTCCAGCCATCGAGCCCGGCAGTCCTATGCAACTGAATATCAGGTAGAGGGTAGCTACATGGGCCACTTCGCCCGTGGATTTAGTGATCGCCATCCAAACTGGTGTGCATCCTAGTACTGCGACTCCAATGATGGATAATCCAAAGCAGATCCACATTGTTTGATGGAGCTCTTCGCCTATGCGCATGTGATGGCCAGCTCCGAAATGGTGTCCTGCTATTGGGGACAGCCCTTGCATTACGCCGACAAGCGCAACGAAAACCGAAATTGTGACTGCTCCACCGATGGCTACACCTGCTAGCTGAACTGCTCCATAGTGGCCAGCCATCAATGTATCGATGGTTCCTCCTCCTACGATTGCTATATTGGCAATCCAAATGGGAACAGTTAGTTTTATTAATTCCCAATAGGACGTTGAAGGTGGCGTTAACCTTTTATGGACAACAGTAGTCATTTCGATTCTGCGTTTTAGACCTACAAAGCGGGTTCAGTAAGCACTGGCTCACCTAATTCAATAGGAGAGCTAATGCGGGCTAATGATATGAGCTTTTTAAGAACCGCGCTTAAGATTTCAGATAGAAATCTTATTGCACTGTTTTATTTAGAGATATGGCTCCGCTCAAAGGGGACACATTTGGCCATGTCGGAGTCTGTGGGAATCTGTACTCGGCTCGCTTATAGAGAATATATTCCTTATCGGTTCTTGGTCGTCCTGGAACTCTTGCAATAGGAATCCAATCGACGTAAATATCGGCTGCCGGACTTACTCTATCGGAAGGCACGTCAATGAGAGTGTATTCGCATTGCTGGTTTGGCAAGCCAAATTTCACACCGGCTAAATATTGGAAAGCTGCGCGGTCGCTTTGGCTAAGATCGTCACCTTCAACACAATCATATTGGCCAACGAAGCTGAGTGTCCCTTTAATGGAAGTAGCTATTTTGTCCATTGATTTGGCGCCATAAATTAAGGAGCCAAAGAGACACATTATTACTATTATTGCCAACGTGGTTCCGGTTGCTGAAAGGAAAACACCTCTCCAAGCAAAAACTGGGTGCTTGTGAAGTCGCCAATAGACAACGAATCCCCAAAGGATGGTCAGCACTAGGGCAAGAAGCAAAAGCAAATAGGATGTACCGGGCTTAACTGCAGGAGCGAGTCTTATCAGCGAATAGGCCATCTTTTCAAAGATGCCGGTAGTCCATGCAAAGTAGTAGATCCAGGCGACTACTAAGGAAATAGAGACGACAACACCGGAGTAGAGGTCAAAAAGATTTTCCCGGCTCTTTCTTGTACTGACGATCCCGAAAGCCGCTAGAACCACTAGCGAAGGGATTGAGCAAAATATTGTTGAACGAGGTTCTAGACCTGTAAATAGAACTGAGAATAGAGCAACGGATAAGTAGGAGAGCGGAACGGCGACCGTTGCATCTTTGAGCGAGCCTCGCCATGCGTATATGCCCCAAAGCGCAAAGGGCCAGGCTGGGAATGTTATCCAGGCAATATTTTTCAGTAACCACGGATACTCTGAAAAGTGCAAAGGAGAAAATTCTCTAGTGCTCTCTAGTACCCATTGAGAAAACCATTCGGCCGAGCGGGAGGGATAGAAAAGAAAGGAGATCAGTGGCCATAAGAGCATAGTGACCATGGCGACTGAAAGAGTCATGGCGGCACGTTTTGTGCGGCTTGTGTTACCTGGCGTGAAGAATATGGCGCACCAGGCTGCGCAAGTAAACCATGCGGCGGCTCCTAACGTTGCCGTTAAAGCTGAAGCTCCAATACTTATTCCAGCAGTGATAGAACCTTTCTTTACATCTTCCAGGCTCAGTACGACGCCATAGAAACAAAGAGCTGAAAGCGCAAGCAGAGCAGTATTTGGAATAGGTTCGTGCAGAGGCTCGACCAATCCATAGGTCGAAATTGTGATGAGTACTGCCAAATCAGCCACAAGGCGACCGTAGTCTTTTCTTGTCGCTTCGCCTCCGAAGGCAAAGGAGACGGGTTGCGCCTCGTCCCTTTTAGCAAGACGATAGGCTGCGTACCAAATACTGGCTGTGATAATGGCGTACCAAATACCACTAGTCAAATGGTAGGCAATGACTGGAGTAAAGATCTTGCCAAGCGTGCTGATAGCGATTGCGCTAACCCAGGCTGTTAAAGGCCCGAAGTCGGGAACGGGCGTACCGGCAATATTTGGAAGTAGCCAGTCGGCAAAATTTCCTGTCACCATTGTCCATGCCACGCCGAAGGAACTCATTTCCGCACCGCTCCATAACTCGGAGGAAAAAAGTTGGGGCAGGATGAACGCTACTAGCAGTCCAATCAGTAAGACACGCGGAAGTTCCTTGGCTTCTGCGGCGGTCACTACTGCGGGTGAAGAACGTTCATTAAACATGGACTAAATATAAATTACGACGCGTAATTATAAAAACAGGCAGCCTAAAGCTGCCTTGTTTAATTATGCAGCGGAAGGATTACTTTTTGGCTTTTTTAGCCTTGGCCTGCGCTGCAGATGCGTTGAGTGCTGCGGTCTTAGCGGCGAATTTCTGGCGGAATTTTTCAACTCGGCCTGCCTCTACGATTCTTGTCTGTGCTCCAGTGTAGAAAGGATGTGATTCGCTGGAAGTATCGAGCTTGACCTGTGGGTACTCAACTCCATCGATTGTGATGGTCTCGCGAGTTTCGGCAGTTGACGGAATGATGAATGTCTTGCCAATGGACATGTCGGTAAAAGCGACGTCGCGATACTGTGGATGTGTCTTAGGTTTCATTATTTGCCTACTTTTTGCGGTCGCCACCTGCCTTACGGGATAGCCCGAAATTGCGGGTCTTACATCTGGTATGCGGGAACGTGCCTAGTCAATCAGAAATCAAAGCGCGGATTATGCCTCATGAAAAGGTAAAAATCAATGGATCTCTGTTCCGAATAGGAAATCAAATCATGAATTTGTAGTTATTTGCGTCATTGTTTTGACACATTTTCTTACAAAGGGGACTCTCTAAAGTACAATTAGCGCCAACAAAATGGACTCAAACTATGCATCCGCTCCTTACTAAATTCTTTGGGTTTGACCCCAAGATCACGACAGTGAAGACTGAAGTCATCGCTGGCCTCTCCACTTTTCTGACAATGGCATACATTCTTGCTGTAAACCCGATGATTCTCGGTGCGACAGGAATGGATAAAGGCGCGGTGTTCACCGCTACTGCCTTGTCGTCAGCATTTGCAACCCTATTGATGGCTGTCTATGCCAAGATGCCTTTTGGCTTGGCTCCGGGCATGGGGATAAACGCCTTCTTTGCCTATACGATGTGCCTGACTTTAGGGTATTCCTGGCAATTCTCACTGACAGCTGTCTTTATTGAGGGTTTGCTCTTTATTCTGCTAACTGTTACTAACATCCGTGAACAAATCGTTAAGACCATACCTCCTAACCTCCGATCGGCAATTGCTACTGGTATCGGACTTTTTATTGCCTTTATCGGTCTGCAACACGCTGGAATTTCAGTTAGAAATGAAGCGACATTAGTCGCTTGCGGCAATTTATTTACTCCTGAGGCCGGCCTTTCCATCCTTGGTCTAGTGGTTACTTCCGTTCTATTAATTAAGCATGTAACCGGTGCATTGTTAATTGGGATTGGAATTACGGCTCTTTGTGGACTTCCTCTAGGGTTGACGCACATAGATGGATTTATGTCGCTTCCTCCCTCTCTTGATCCTGTTTTCTTCAAGTTCCAGTGGGACCATATTTTTAGTGCCCAGATGATCATTGCTGTCCTAACTTTGTTGTACATGGACTTATTCGACACCATGGGTACGGCAGTGAGCTTAATGATTAAAGCTGGCATTTCCAAAGGCGGTAAGTTTCCAAGACTTAAGGAGACTTTCCTTGTCGACGCTCTAGGAACCACTGTTGGGGCAGTATTAGGAACTAGTGCGGTTTCTACTTATGTTGAAAGCTCAGTAGGCGTATCGGTTGGTGGTAAATCTGGTTTGACCGCATTTGTCATTGGAATTGGCTTTTTATTTGCCCTGGTATTTGCTCCTCTATTTTTAGCTGTGCCCTCGCAAGCAACTGCTCCAGTCCTGATTCTGGTCGGCCTTATGATGATGACATGCGTGCAGGATATACCGCTGGAAGAGTACTCGGAATCCATACCTTGCTTTATCTGCATTATTGGAATTCCGCTTACTTACAGTATCGCTAATGGCATCGTCTTTGGTCTACTGAGCTATGTACTACTTAATACGCTTAGCGCTAAGTTCTATAAGCTCAATTGGGAAATGTACGTTCTAGCAGTATTCTTTATCGTATTGCTAATCGTGCAGTAGGTCTGTATTTAGGGAAGCAGCATTGGAGTAATTTGCATCCCTTTATCATGGGTCTTAGTTTTGGCTTTAGCTTTGTCTTTGGATTTAACCTTTGGCTCTGACCCAAGCTTTTGCTTTAGAACTAAATTCCAAATTCCCGCCCTCGTACTAGAACATAGTCACCCGGTGCGGGAGTTTTTCTTCTATACCCAGTAAGGCCAGACAGTCTCTGGCCTTTTTCGGTACGGTCTGCAACATCCAATTTTTTCCAACTCCGTACTTTCTGACTTCTACCTTGTTCAGTACAGCTAATAGACGGTCCACGCTGTCGCCGGGAATTGTCAGCTGATTAGTCTGGTTGCGCCTGACGTTCGTCAAGTGCACTACCCTGATCGACTGGGCAATAAGGAACATAAAGATCTTGCCGAGGTAGGAGGTATCCGAAGTATGCAGCCTATCGATGCAGTTGCCGACTTCCAAGTGCCAGAAGCTGTTTTCAACCTGGTTCCTCTGCCTGTACGCAATTAGGCAGACCTTAGGATCCTTTACGCAGTTGCTGTACAGCGCTAGTGTTTCTTCGAGCGCTATCTTTTTCCTAATCTCATCCAAATTGCGCTTGAAGAGGCCGTCCTTTTCAATAATGAAGGACGCATATTGCTTCCATTCGTCAGGAGGTATCTTTTCGCTCTTGTTTCTCCTTTCTATGACTTTATCCAGCTTGGTTATGAAATTGGCCATATTGAATTCACCTTTGCCCGGACTCTTGTAGAAATGTAGCCAACCTTTGATTCGGTTTCTGCCAAAATCGGCTAATTGCACAAAGTTCTCGTTGAAAGTCCTAGCACCCATGGGAATTCCTTTAATCCAAAACTCTGGATCGATGAAAGAATGCTCGTACTTAATGAACTTGTCTCGTATCGACTTCTCAGAAATAGGGACGCTGCTAATGAAGCTGACATCGGAGTTAATTAGAGACTGTAGGTGCCAGTGGCTGGCGTAGCCGCGATTAGTGACCAAGACAATTTTGTCAAGGTCGAATTCAGTCGCCTTAAGCTTCTTCATTATCGAATCAAAGAGGGCGTTGGCAGGTATGAATTCTTCCGACACAAAGGCATAGACAATATCGCCGGTGATGAAATCGACCACCACTGTTACATTAGCTTGGCGTAATTTTGGATTTTGCTTCTCATAGCCGTAGGTGGTCTCCGAAATTATTTCCGGATAAGTACTGAAGGAGGCCAAATCTAGCGCCAGATAGTGCTTTGGTGGTGGCACTCCTAGTTCGGCACTTGGCTTATCTATATTTGATGAATTATTTGTAAAGGATGTCTCGTTTTTGTTTGACGGCTTAAGTGCTTTCTTGCCACAGTTAATTTTCCTATTGCCTTCCCCATTATCGTTGCCTTCAAGATTGTGCTTGAATCTTAGCTTGAAGTACGCTGTCATCAGTGGGACGTCCACTTTTGCAAGAAGCTCGCTTATTCTCCGACCAGTGAGAATTTCTGATGGTGGAAGCCATGTCTCGCACTGCCAATCGGCAAAAGCATCCATGCAGTCGCCAGTCAGGTACCAGTAGATGGCGACCTTAAGCATGCTTTCACCGTCGTTTCCGAACACTTCCTTTAAATCCTTTAGGATGCCATGGTCCTTTGCCGTCTGCCAGCATGCCCAGCTAGCACCGAAGCTCAGCTCCTGCGCATATTCCGGATAATTTTCTGGGACTACACCCGCTATTTTCTTTGTTTCATTTGGATTCTGGGCTACGAGCTGGTTGTCAGTGTAGTAGAGGATCTTGTCAGCCATTTCAGGACGGTTTTTTAGGAACTGCGGTGTTGGCCTGACACGGCCAGTATCTGAATCGACTGCTCCTACGTATTCCTTATGGACAATGCGTGACTGTTTTTTCTCAGGTATCCACTTGCTCTTATAGGCCATTACATATACCCGGCCACCGGTGACTTTAGTGGTAGTTAACTTTAGCGAACTAAAAGGTGGTAGCGGATCCATGGCTTAAACTCCCCTAGTACTAGAAAAACTCTAGTGCTGGCTTTGTAAAGAAATTCTCTACAACAATTTTTAACTCTATGATTTTATGGCATTAGTGTCTTTGGAATAAATTTCTAGCGCTAGGAAGGTGGGAACTTGGGAATTTGGAACTTGGGAACTTGAAAACTTTGGTAAAACGAAAAAGCCCCGCAAGTGGGGCTTTTTACGGGTTGGTTCGTTTTATCGAGTTGAATTAGACATTAATTCAAAGAACTGCGCATTGTTCTTTGTTGGTTTCATTCTGTCCATGAGAAATTCGACTGCCTGAATATCATCCATATTGGAAAGAAGTTTCCGAAGTATCCAGATCTTGCGCAATGTCGCTTCGTCAATAAGTAGCTCTTCACGGCGGGTACTGCTTCTACCAACATTAATGGCTGGATAAACACGCTTTTCAGCAAGGCTGCGATCAAGGTGGATCTCCATATTGCCAGTACCCTTGAACTCTTCGTAAATAACGTCGTCCATACGGCTACCAGTCTCAGTCAAAGCGGTTGCAATAATAGTTAGGGAGCCGCCTTCTTCAAGATTTCTAGCAGCGCCAAGAATCCTTTTTGGTCTTTGCAACGCATTAGCATCGACACCACCTGTCAGCACTTTTCCAGAAGTAGGAACCACTGTGTTATAGGCTCTGGCTAATCTAGTAATGGAGTCGAGCAGAATAACGACATCTTTTTTGCTTTCAGCTAGGCGCTTGGCTTTTTCAATAACCATTTCGGCAACTTGCACGTGGCGGGTCGCTGGCTCATCAAAAGTGGAAGCAATTACTTCGCCTTTAACCGATCTTTCCATCTCCGTCACTTCTTCCGGACGCTCGTCAATAAGAAGGACCATCAGCACAATATCTGGATAATTTTCTGCAATTGCGTGAGCAATTGTCTGCATAAGGACAGTTTTACCGCTCTTAGGGGAAGCAACTAGCAATCCTCTTTGGCCTTTACCAATTGGCGCAATGATATCGATTAGGCGACCAGTCAAGTTTTCCTTAGAGCGGTCGTCTCTTTCTAAGACGAGGTGTTCCTTAGGAAAGAGTGGCGTAAGGTTCTCAAATAGGATGCGGTGCTTAAGAGCTTCTGGTGGTAGGCCGTTAACTTTATCGACCTTTACTAGTGCGAAATATCTTTCTCCGTCTTTAGGAGTTCTTACTTCACCTTCGACCGTATCTCCCGTATGCAAATTAAATCTTCTAATTTGCGATGGAGAAATATAAATATCGTCTGGGCTAGCTAAATAAGAAGAGACTGGCGATCTTAAAAATCCGAACCCATCCGGAAGCACTTCCAAAGTGCCGTCTCCAAAAATTTGTTCACCTGCCTTGGCTCTCTTTTTAAGGATGGCATACATCAGTTCTTGTTTACGGAGCCGGCTTGCGTTTTCAACGTCTAATTCCAGCGCTATATCAAGCAGTTCGGAAACATGCTTGGACTTGAGGTCTGAAAGGTGCATAAATAAAGAAAATAAGTAGGAATGAATAACTAC
>JAJPXW010000102.1:7848-12867 GCA_021205255.1 Burkholderiales bacterium | reverse complement strand
GTTCTTTCAGAGTCGTAGAAATGAAATTTCTAAGAGGCAAATCTCTTTTCTCTGACTTCTATCTAATTCTATTTGTTGACTTCACGTACATTGCCAGTTTTGGACTTTGCAAGACATCATTCCAGAATAGCTATATCACTTTCCACTGCTTATAAAAGTGCATTATCGGTCCATGACCGCTACCAACCGAAAGTTGATCTGAATAACGAATTGCATTACTGATAAATTCCTTAGACCGCTTGAAAGCTTCTCCTACAGTTGCTGACTGTGGAATCAAAGCAGCTAATGCTGAAGACAAAGCGCATCCAGTTCCGTGTGTATTATTGGTTGATATTCTTGGAGAAGAAAAGGATTTGAGCTCATTGCCATCGTAGAGATAATCTTCGGATTTATCTGCATTCGAAGAATGTCCTCCTTTAAGCACAACCCAACCTTGTTGTCCTTTCAGATTCCATAGGTCTTTGCAAGCACTCTCTATGGATTCTTTAGACATTTCAATCCGACTTCCAAGAAGACATTCAGCTTCTGGAAGATTAGGCGTGATTACTGTTGAAAGTGGCAGAAGAGTTTCTTTCAGAGTAGTAATAGCTTCGTCTAAAAGTAAAGGATCACCGCTTTTAGCCACCATTACTGGATCCAATACGATTGGAGAAGCTTTCCAATAAAAAAGCTTTTGTGTAACTACTTTAATAGTAGCCGCATCGAAAAGCATCCCAATTTTTACTGCATCTATCTGCACGTCTTCAAACAGAGTGTCGATTTGCTGTTCGACCAATTTTGGTTCTACTGCTTTTGCTGTAGCAACTTCCTTCGTATTCTGCGCTGTGATTGCCGTGACGACACCACAAGCATATGCTTCTAACGCACTTATCGTTTTAATGTCGGCAAGGAGACCAGCGCCTCCTGAAGGGTCAATGCCAGCAATAGCGAGCACATTAGGAAACTTTTTTACCATTTTCTTTTTCTTCTAGTAGGGTTGATAAATAATTGAAAGCCTTTTCTGTAGCTCCTTTCTTGCGTTCGGTAAAGGCTAGAGCCTTTTCTCCTAGCTCTATACGTGCCTTATCGTCTTTAAGAAGTCTACGGAGATCATTAAAAGCTTCCTCCTCATTTGGTGCCCTTATGATTGCACCCTCTTGATCGGCTTCATTAACCGTTGCTTCGAAATTGAATACGCTCGGACCAACGATGACTGGAGTTCCAGTTGCACACGGTTCAATTAGGCTCTGACAGCCATAATTTCCAAAACTCCCTCCCATTAGCACTACATCACTGAGCGCATAGTAAAAAGTCATCTCTCCCATACTGTCTCCAAGGACAACCTGAGGTCCATTGTTGGAGAGAATCTCTTTCCAATTTCTTATGCTCGTTCTGTTCTGGACAGATAAGCCTGCCTTTTCGATAAGTCTTCTAACTTCTCTGAATCTTTGAGGATGACGAGGAATGATTAGCCACAGAGGTTTAGGAGTAGTTGGATCATTTTCCCAATCCCTGATGTATTTGAGCATCTTTTCTTCTTCGCCTTGGCGTGTACTAGCTAACGCTACGACAAAACGCGGCGACAACTTTCGAAGCTCCTTGCCGGTAAGAACTTGCGCCGCATTTAGCTTGAAGTCGAATTTCATATTACCGGCTACTTCCACTACGGGACATCCTGCTTCCTTAAGTCGCTGTGCATCAAACTTGGCTTGTGCCAATGCTACCGTCACTCGTCCCATTGCTTCTTTAATGACAGCGCCTGCCTTTTTGCCTTTATTAAGGGACTTTTCTGAAAGTCTTGCGTTAGCCAACAGTACTGGAATACCTTTCTTCTTACAATAGTAAGTAAGATTTGGCCATACTTCCGTTTCCATAAGAATGCATGCTTCAGGTCTAGTTTTACGCAGAAACCTTTTTACGGCTGCTGGAGTGTCATAAGGAAGATAAGATTGACTAATTCTTCCTGCAAACCTCTGAGCTATTTTTTTACCGTCCTCTCTTCCTGTAGGAGTTGTATGGGTAAAGAGGATATCTGCTTTTGGCCAATTTTTAAGGATCATTTCCACAAGGGGCTCTGCAGCTCTTGTTTCGCCAACAGATACTCCATGAATCCAAATAACATCTCGACCTGGTTTTGGTTCTGGATATTTTCCAAAACCAAATCTCTCTGACCAATGATCTTTATATTCTGGTTGTTTAAAGGATCTTCTGATAAGGTGAGCCATAGCAAAAGGAGCTGCCAAGTAAAGCGCACCACTGTAGACAGCTCTGGTAATACTCATTTCAACACCTCAGATACTGCTTGTAATACCTCTTCACACTGTGGACACGTACCAACGCCACCAAGGGCTATTTTTTTACCTTTGCCAACAAGTGGAACAAGTTCAATTGGATAATCTAAAAACAATCCTACTGTAGGGACTCCCATAGCTGAGCTAAGGTGGGTCATGCCCGTATCAAGACCTACTATCAGACTACTTGAAAAAATTCTTTTCATTAATTGACCAATGCTGGAATGAGGAAGAACCTCAGATGCTTTACCAATCCCAGTCGCTATACGATTAACTCTTTGCAAATCTTCTTGGGAACCCCAAGGTAAGATTACCTTATAACCTTGCTCAGCTAACTTTTTACCCAAAGCTATCCAATAGTCTTCCGGCCAAAGCTTGGTTTTCCGGCTAGCGTTTACAAAAAAGATAACTGTTCTTTGGCTATCTTCTTCTTGGTTCTCTGAATTGGATAGATCTTTCCTCCCTTCAGGACTTACAGAATGCTGAACTTTGTCAAACCTAAAGTCAGGATCATCTAAAGGAAGAGAATAGCCTAGAACTTTTGCGGCTAACTCACGACAGCGCATTACAGCAGATTTGTTTCTGGATACTTGGTACTTTTTATTGTAGAAAAGCGAAGCTCCTCCTTCACGAGCCGAAGAGAAATCATACCCAGCTACTGGAGAAGAAGCTAACCTAGCAAGAATGGCGCTTTTATAAAGGCCTTGCAAATCGATAACTAGATCATATTGTTCGCTTTTTAATGCTTGTCTAAGTAGGGTGACTTCGTACTGTGTTTGACGACTCAACGGAGCTTTTCTCCATTTTCTTACTTTGCAAAGATGGACTTTTCTCACAAGAGAAGTTGCTCGGACAATATCAGCAAATGGCTCTTCCACAAGCCAATCTATTTCGCAGTCAGCAAAATTGACTTTTATATCTGAAAGAACAGGCAACGCATGCACAACGTCTCCCATAGAGCTCGTTTTAACAATTAGGACTTTCAAATCGGCTTCCTAACTTTTCTGTTCTTCTTTCCAGATCTTTTGTGCAAGTTTCTTGCCTAACTCAACGCCTGGCTGATCAAAAGGATTAATTCCAAGAAGGAATCCTGTCATTGTTGTCTTATGTTCATATAGAGCCAATAAGGCGCCAAGGTAATATGGAGACAGAGTAGGCATCTCAATAACGCTTAAACAATTGACAGATTCAGAATCTTGATCGTTTGATACAAGAACATCAGCCTGTGCTTTGGCATTTGCTAATAAAAACCCGTGAAGCTGTGGAAAATCATCCCCAGAACCGCCAGAAGTTACGATATCTATAGCTGTTCTGTTAGTCCCCTGCCTTAGACACTGGTAAAAGGCGTGTTGAGCATCATTACCGGATCCTCCCCACACTGGAGTGCAGGTAGGATATTTAGTAAGCGAGCCGTCAATTAATTTACTTTTACCAAGGCTCTCCATCTCTAGCTGCTGCAACCAATTCACCATTAGGCTAAGTCTTTGGTCATACGGCAGGAAGCAAAAAGAAGTCGTTCCAATAGCTGTGGAGTTCCAAATGCTTAAAAGCGCCATTGTCAATGGAAGGTTCATATCAGCTTCAGCGTTGAGTGCATGTAAATCCATATGATGTGCGCCAGTTAAAAAATCATCGAACTTTTCTGAGCCTATGGCTAAAAGTACAGGCAGTCCTACTGAGCTCCAAACAGAAAACCTTCCTCCTACCCAGTCCCAGAATTTAAATAGATGTGCAGCCGAAATACCTATCTTTTCTGGAGCTTCTGGATTAGCTGAGCAAAGAATAAAATGATTAGAGAGCTCGTTTATCCCTTGTTGTAAAAACCACTCCTTTACAACTTCAGCATTCAAAAGAGACTCTGCTGTACCAAAGCTTTTACTTGATACTATGACTAAAGTAGTTTCAGGGCTTAAGGAAGGAAGCAGTTCATGTAGCCCCCAACCATCTACATTACTCACCCAATGAACTTTCAAAGCTTTATCGTCACTTTCCTTCTTACAGACTTCCCATACTACCCGAGGTCCTATATGTGAACCCCCTATACCAATGTTGATTACATCGGTAAAAGGCCGTCCTTTTGAACCCATCACTTCTTTATTTCTTACGGCATCAGCAAATTGCTTCATTTGCTTGAGAGTCTCTTGGACGTCGCCCGATAGTGGATGTTGGGATTTAGGTTCTCTGAGTAGGGTATGCAGAGCAGCACGTTTTTCAGACGGATTTACGACTTCACCTTCTGCCATTGCACGCTGATGCTCAAAAATTTTAGATTCTTGAGAACGCTGCCTTAATTCGGAAAGCTGTTCTTTCGTAATGCGTTGCCTTGAGATATCAAGAGTTAATCCACAAGCCTTCAGTAAAGGACTATTTCCTAAAAGCGATGGAGCTTTCTCTTGGTATAAGGAATGGTAAGAAGCTGCTTTGGCAGAGCACAGCTGAAGCTCAGAAGGGTAATTCGGCATTGGGTGCAACCTTCAGAATCTCTTCTCTAAATTTATTTTGTATTCTCTTTAAAGCTTCTTCGGAATCAGCCTCAAAACACAGAACCACACATGGAGTCGTATTTGAAGCTCTCGCCAGTGCAAAGCCATCAGGCCATTCGGCACGAATTCCATCAATTGTTATGAGATTGACGTCATCGTCAAATCTCGCATTGTTTTTAAGCTTTTCTACTAGAGTGAAATTTTCTCCTTCCTTGGTCTGAATCTGTAATTCAGGAGTGGCAACTGTTTGTGGAAGACTCTTAAGG
>JAJPXW010000102.1:0-7838 GCA_021205255.1 Burkholderiales bacterium | reverse complement strand
CTTCTAGATAGGATTTCCATCAATCTAGCACCGGCATAGACGCCATCATCAAATCCTGGCCAACGGTCATTGAAAAATACATGTCCGCTTTTCTCGGAAGCGAATTTCGCACCAATTTCCTTTATCTTTCCTTTAATAAAGGAATGGCCTGTACGGGACATAATGGCCTTACCGCCTTTGCTTTCGACTAAAGGCTTAATGTTCCTAGTGCACTTAACGTCATAGACAATAGATGCACCAGGATTTTTAGAAAGAATGTCTTCAGCAAAAAGCATTGCGAACCTATCTGGATAGATGATTTCTCCATCCTTAGTTACGACACCAAGCCTATCTCCATCCCCATCAAAGGCGAATCCAACTTCAGCATCAGTCTCCTTTAAAGCCTTCTTTAGATCTTCAAGATTTTTTGGTTTAGAAGGATCTGGATGGTGATGCGGGAAAGTTCCATCTACATCGGTAAACAGTTCTCTTACATCGGCTCCAAGAGCTTTAAACAAATTCACTGCAGTTGGACCAGCAATACCGTTACCTGCATCCAAGACGACCTTAACGGGTCTTGCAAATTTCACATCGTCAGTAATTGCTTTCTGATAGGCGGGAAGAACATCGATTTTTTGAAGGAAGCCTTCTTTTGGTGCTGTGTAGAGTTTGTTGTCGCAAATCAATGTCCCTAGACCTTTGATTTGATCTCCGAAAAGAGTATCTCCTCCAAGCATCATCTTAAGGCCGTTATATTCAGGAGGATTGTGGCTTCCGGTAACTGCAACACAGCTTCCAGTCTTCAAATAATTAGTACTGAAATAGACAACTGGCGTTGGCACAGAACCGATATCGTATACACCGACACCAGCTTTACGGATACCATCCATAAGATGCTTTTGCAAGCGTTCTCCACTTAACCGTCCGTCCCGACCAACACAAATAGCAGATATGTTTTTTTCATGAGCTAAAGTGCCTATTGCTTGGCCTATATAAAAGCAAGCTTCTTCAGTTAGTGTTTCGTCGACAATGCCTCTTATGTCATAAGCCTTAAAAATAGAACTATCAGGACAGTAAGTCATCTTGGAGAATTCCTTTGTAGCAAGAATGCCTTATTTTAAAGCACACATGGGAATTGAGGCTATGACGTTTCAGGTGAGAAATTGTTTTCAGATTAGAATCTGACTCCTTATACACTTTGACGTTAGAGGCTGACCCGATATGGACTCTAGAAGATTTGATCCCGAGAAGATCCCAGAAGCATCTGTTTTAGTAGTTGGAGATGCCATGTTGGATAGATATTGGTTCGGCGATGCTTCTAGGATATCTCCTGAGGCTCCAGTTCCTGTAGTCAAAGTAACTCACACGCAGGAACGTCTAGGAGGGGCGGCCAATGTAGCCAGAAATGCTGCTGCTTTAGGATCACCGACATCTTTACTGGCCGTCATAGGAGATGACGACGCAGGATCAAAACTTCTAGATCTTTTAGAAGAAGCCAAAGTCAAGTCTTGTCTTTTTAAAGAAAAGAACATAAATACCACAGTCAAGTTGCGGATTATTGCCAGAAACCAGCAAATGATTCGTACGGATTTCGAAACAGAGATCCATGAAGGTGCACTAGACATGCATCAAAATCGATTTACTGAGCTTCTTCCAAACACGGATCTTGTAATTCTTTCCGACTATGGAAAAGGAGGGCTCAATCGAATTGCAAAAATGATTGAGCAAAGCAACGCTCTTGGGAAACCTGTTCTAGTCGATCCAAAAGGTTCCGACTTTTCGAAATATAAAGGGGCGACTTGCATCACGCCTAACCGAGCTGAATTAATGAACGTGGTTGGACAGTGGAACAACGAAGAAGATCTCGCACACCGAGCTCAGAATTTAAGAAAAGAACTCCAACTTGATAAGTTACTACTTACTCGAAGCGAAGAAGGCATGACACTATTTGATGAAAATGGAAGTTGGTCAGTGCCTGCGCAAGCGAGAGAAGTGTTTGATGTGTCAGGTGCAGGTGACACTGTCATAGCTGTACTCGGCGTAATGTTGGCAGCAGGAGCGGACTGGAGAACTTCAGTAACAACTGCAAATAAAGCAGGCGGAATAGTTGTTGGAAAGGTCGGAACGGCAACGGTTACGCCTACAGAATTGTTTTAGCTATGTAAGTGCTATTTAGTTGACTATAGACTTACCAAGTCGCTTTAGTCCAACCCCAATACTGATTGGCTAAAGCTAGCTGAAACTTGCGACTTGTAAAAATGGCTCAGCCCAGTTTCAAAAATCAATTCTGAAGAAAGTTGCCAAGTCTTTTGTTACAGACAAGTGGGCCACATAAAAGCATTTCCAACAAAAGCATTCGTAACCTTAGAAAAGAATAAATTCATCTTGACTTTGAGAAAAGAATACACCCCCACTGCGTGAACCCATCAAAATACCTCAAAGCATCTTAAGTTCTAATCCCGCACAACATTGTTGACCAGCTTAAGAACTTGGCTTTGACGACTCAGCAATTCAAACATACGAAGAGTCAATAAAACAAAGTCAATTATCCTCAATCAACTGCTTTGCTCAATTGAAAGAACTGAATCAAAGTGACCTTTGCAAAACGCCTAGGCCTTCTTTTGTCTCGGAAGGAAAGTTCGAAAGGAAGCCAATTGCCCATTACTTCACATTACTTTAAGCCTACTTGTTAGTGACCTATTGCAAACAACAGATCACTAACTTAATTGGTGGCTAAGCCAAAATTTTCCTACCTGGGGCTGAAGGTAAGGCCAACCAAATACCCAGCCGCATAGGTTGCTAGTCAAAGAGGACATTTTGACCTTCTTCTTCCAGCTTATGCACAGACGGTATTCTCAAGCGCAAAGCCGAGTAGATTGGCAGACAATTCATAAGCTTTGCAGTCATGAAAGAGACAGCACTAGCTGCAACCATAGGAATAGTCAGATTCCAACATGCGGTCATTTCAAGTATAAGGAGAACACCTGTTGTTGGAGCTCTAATAGTTGATCCGAAGAAAGCTGCCATTCCAACAGCACAAAATGCTAGTGGATTTAAGTCCGCTCCCAGCCAGATAAATGGCCATACAAACAAATGGCCAAGAATGCCACCCATTAGAAGCAAAGGGGAAAATAGACCACCGGGGACTCCTGTGGAATAGCACAACGGAGCAAAGAACCAACGAATCAAGCCGATGATAATAACCATTTCTATGGTTACGTTCACGTTGAGAAAATAATCCGCTAATTTGTCCCCGCCCCCTGTCCAATCAGGTACCAACCAGAGAAGAATAGCAGTAACTATGCCGACAAGAGCAGCTTTAACTTCAGCCGGAAGCCACCTAAACCAGTCGTTGACTTTCAAAAGAGCAATAATCAGCCAGTTGTAGAGGGCCCCCATTACCCCAATAAAAACCCCGAATAGCAAATAGAAACATAGATGGATAACATCGGGAATTTCAAATGCCTTATTGATGACATAGTAGTCGGGCTGCTCGCCAAGAATAGTCATTGAAATTGAAGTCCCTGCAACGACGCAAAGTAAAGTTGGAACAACTAGCTTTAGCTCAATATCTTTAGTTACTTCTTCAAAGGCGAACATAGCTCCGCCAAGCGGGGCGGAAAAAGCGACGCCAAGACCCGTTCCGGCTGAGGCGATAGTAATTAATTTAAGATTATCTCTAGTTAGTTTGCATACTCTTCCACAGAAAGCACCGACGGCAGCTCCCATTTGGACTGTAGGACCTTCGCGTCCGAGAGCCATCCCACTACCTAAAGTTAAAAGGCCACCAAAAAACTTTACAAAGAGAACCTTTAGATGTGCTGCATCAACTTCGTTATGCCACATGGCCTCTACGTACTGAATTCCACTACCTCCAGCTGTAGGGGCAAATCTTACTAAAAAGCGACCAATGACAGCCGCACCCATTCCAATTACTAGGAGAGTGAGGAACCCTTGCCAAAAGCCAACAGTTTGCGCCCAAGCAGCTACTTCGCCTCTCCATCTTTCAGCTATGTGAAGAAAGTATTGGAAATAACCTCCGACAAGGCCAGTAAAAACACCAGCCACCATACATAAAAATAGAAAACCTACGGTACTGGTCCATCTATTACTTTTTAAGGTGACAACTACTCTGTGAGCTTTACCTCTCACTGCACCAAATCTGTGAATCCTACCTTCTGGTCCATGAGAACCGACAGAAACTATTGGTGGAGGTTGATTAATCTGGGTGTCATCAGGGTTTAAAGATGGTTTTTGATATTTTTGTTCTTCCATTTGTCACCCATAAATATGCAGTTCTCGAGTAGTGATTACAGCTTATAGAGGGTGATTGGTGTGAAACAAAAACTTCTCACAAAATGAGAAACAGGCCATTGGCCTGTTTCTATGGATGGTTTTGAAGTTAACTATCTATTGAGCAAGTTTTGCTGCTTCACTTTTTGGATACTGTTTCTTTAACCTCGCAAAAGTCGCATTTGCATCTGTCTTCTTTCCTGAGTCTTCCTGAGCTAGACCGAGAATTAGAAGAGCGTCCGGTACCTTTGCATGTTTAGGGTAGGAGCTAATCATGCGATTTTCTACTTCTATGGCTCTTCCAAATTGTTTAGTACCATAGTAGCTTGTTCCTAACCAGTAGAGCGCCTCTGGATAAAGTTTAGAAGTACTGTAAGTTTGCGTAAATTTCGTCAGGCCTTTAATTGCGTTTGCATAGTCCTGCTTTTCGATATAGCGGCGGCTCTCATCCAAGGCTTGCTGAGCAAGTATTTCCTTGTCTTGTGCAACCTGAGTAGCTTTATTGACTTTAGCTGCTGCTTCCTGTTTCTTTCCTTGAGTATCGGTTAACTGATCCTGTTGCCTTCCGTAATTGTTAGTTAAATCATCTACCTGGCCTCTTAATGTCTGAACCTCTTTAGTAAGGTACTGTAGACGATCGAACATTTGAGTTTGAGTTTCCTGCATAGTCTTGAGCTGCTGGCGCAACTGCAGGATTGCATTACGCGCCTCATTATCTCCAAACAAAGCATGAGCAGGAGTCTGCATTAGAAAGACTCCTACTAGGACGGCAACAAGATAGCTAATTCTCATAGTTTATTAATTAGAAACGTGGTATTGAATGTCAACACGGCGATTTTCAGCCCAGTCAGCTTCTGTGTGCCCATAGGCTTTTGGCTTTTCCTTACCGAAGCTCACAGTTTCGATTTGATCGGGGTTGACTCCCATTAAAGTCATTCTTGATTTAACGGCTTCAGACCTTCTTTGTCCAAGAGCTAGGTTGTATTCTCTTCCACCACGCTCATCAGTATTGCCTTCAAGACGTACTTGAACATTTTTATGTCCACTTAAGAACTGACCATGATTTTGGACGACAGGCATATTCTGTTGATCGACTGTATAGCTGTCGAAATCAAAATACACTGACTTCTTAGCCAATGGACCATTGGGGTTGTTAATCATGTCATTGACATCAGCGTCGCTATATTGATTATCCTTATTCAGATCAACACTGGAGCAGGCCGTTAATGCCAAGACAGATGCGCAGACTACAGCCATTAACGAAAAACGCATAAATTTCATTTCTTAAATTCCTATTGTTATTTATGTGGTGGTCCCCAAGCCGGTTCCCTAATGTCTCCCTTTAGGCCGGACAGTCTTGAACGGATACTTCCGTCAGAAGAGACAATAGAAAGTACGCCCTGACCTCCAACATCAGTTGCGAAAACAATCATATTGCCGTTAGGTGAGTAACTTGGAGATTCGTTCTTCCCGAACTGAGAAAGTGGAATGACATTGCCAGTCGACAAATCTTGCTGAACAAGTTGGAAGTTACCATTTGCCCGCACAATGTAGGCTACTTCATGATTACTAGAGCTAACAGTTGGGCTTACAGCATAGGCATTTCCAAAGCTAATTCTTTCAGCTCTTCCTCCACCTACTGCTTGTCTATAGATTTGTGGATTTCCGCCTCTATCGCTTACAAAGTAAATGTACTTACCGTCTGGAGAGAAAGTAGGCTCGGTATCAATGCTGTCGCCATCAGTAAACTTTCTAGCCGCTCCGCCGCCAGCGCTCATTAAATAGATTTTGGTCACTCCATCTTTAGATAGGGCAACAGCAAGTGTTCCTCCGTCAGGACTCCATGCAGGGGCACTGTTATTTCCACGGAAACCAGCAACTTTATGTCGGGCTCCGGTGTTGATATTTTGGACAAAAACTTCCGGATTTCCTGCTTCTAAGGAAGTATAAGCAATGCGATCACCAGTTGGTGCCCTAGAAATGGAAATAATGGGCGCTCGGCTAGTAAGGGCTTGTTTTGGATTAAATCCATCGCTATCGGCGATCATGATTTGATAGCTCTTTGGACCGCTTTGACGAACATAAGCAATTTGAGAAGAGAAGTCGCCTTGCATGCCGGTAATTTTTTCGAAAATACGGTCAGCAATCTTGTGCGCTTCTAGTCTTAAATCACCCTCGGGAGTTAAATCAGAACCGTTTAACAGCTCCTGTTTCTTTACAACGTCATAAAGCTTGTATTGGATGTTCCATCTGCCATCGGCAATTTTTGAAACTTCCCCTACGACATCCGCATTTGCACCAGTGGCAGTTAGGGCTGACCAATTTGGAGTGTCCTCAACTCCCGGGGCAGTTGCATCAACAGAAGCTAGCCTAAAGAGACCACTTCGAGTAAGGTCGTCTCCAATAATTTTAGAGATATCTTCTGGACACGCATTTCCACCTTGGAATGCTTGAACTGCTATTGGATATTGGTTAGCTCCAACTCCAAGGATATCTACCTGGAGTTGTGCCCAAGCCGGCAATGCTGTAAGCGTTGCCGTTGCCGCAATAGAAGAGAGAAATAACCTGCGGGTGCAACCAGTTGAAGTCATATGTTTCTCTTTTATTAATTTACTTTCTTGTTCTCAAGGAGACATGGAAATTGAATGCATAAGGAATTTGCCTTTGCATTCCATGGCTCCTACTGATTTGTTAATTTTAAATACGAGTCCTTTGCCTTTTAGACCTGCCCCTAAACAATACTTCAAAACTTCTTTGAGAAAGTCTTAGTCTTCTAAAACAATGAAATAAGAAAAGGTGAATTGTAAGAATCGGTTAATTGATAAGGCTTTTGAGGCTCCTGAAAGACTATTGAGGGAACTTAATTAGTTATGACTTTCTAACTATTCAAGCTCCCTTTATCAACTAATCTATCCTTATAGCTAAGCAATCCTTATTCGCATGGACTAGGACATTTAAGCTCTAAGGGTTTAGATACTCATATTATTAGTGACGGAAGTGTCTTTCTCCCGTGAAGACCATCGTGATACCACGCTCATTGGCCGCAGCAATGACTTCAGCATCTCGAATTGAACCGCCTGGTTGAATAACAGCTTTAGCACCAGCGTCAATAATGACATCAAGGCCATCCCTAAACGGGAAAAATGCGGCTGATGCTGCAACGCTGCCCTGAAGACTCAAGCCTGCCTTTTTTTTTTTAATGTTTGGTATACGTGCCGAATCCACACGGCTCATTTGACCAGCACCAACTCCTAATGTCATTCCATTCTTGACAAAGATAATAGTGTTGGATTTAACAAACTTGGCTACTCTCCACGCAAACATCATGTCAGCTATCTGAGCAGACGTAGGCTTTAATTCAGTAACGCACTTAAGATCTTCAGGTTTGACAATTTGAATATCTGGAGTTTGGACGAGCAACCCGCCCCCAATTCTCTTCATGTCGTAATCGTTATGTGCTTTACCTTTAGCTACAGTCAGAACACGAAGATTCTTTTTCTTGTTAAATACTCCTAGGGCTTCTGTAGTGAATTCAGGAGCAATGACGACTTCTGCAAATTGCTTAG
>JAJPXW010000124.1 GCA_021205255.1 Burkholderiales bacterium | reverse complement strand
GGGTAATAGAAAATCCACATGAGACTTTCCATGTACCACTTCATAAGGTCTAAAAGCAAAATGGACAGAGACCTTTTCCGTACCCTGTCCATGATTTTGTTGCTGCTCTTCTTTACTTCACTGCATTAATAAGTGCCGCAGCAGAAACGGAGGCTTTTGACTTAGATTGCGTTGGCGCAGCATAACTTGGAGTTTCCACAACTGTGTTTGGCTTCGCTTCAGCTTTATCGACCATCTTCGTGACCTCCGAAGACTTGGCCGCTGAATTGGTCATCGGCGTTTCAGTCATCGATGTTGCATTCATCGATGTTTCAGTAATCATATTGGATTTGCCACGAGTGACAGGCGTCGCAACAGCCATCGGCATAGCGGTAGTTTCCGACATGGTCTTAGTGTTGGTGTGTCTCGTACTCCTAGTAAGTTTAGATGTTGTCGACGTGGTTATTGTGTTCGGAGGGACAGGTACTCCGCCATTAGGAGCCGTAATAATAGTATTCGGATCCTTTTCTGCTGCTTGCACCATTCCTTGGGCCGTATCCGGTTCACCGTTCATCGGGTTCGTTTCAGCTGGCATTTCTCCTCTCGCTCTTGCGCGCTCGAGGCGTTTTTCTTCTTCCCGGCGAGCTTTTTCGGCAGCTTCACGAGCTTCTATATCATCTCTTTCTTCTTGCAAAGCTATATCAATCCAGCCACCACCCATGGCCATATAGATCTGTGCAACGGAAAGTAGAGCGTTCGCTCTTACGCTAGCTAAATCAAGTTCTTGTGGCAAAAGTGACTGTTCAGCCTGCAAAACTGTGGTGTAGCTGGTATACCCTTCTTCGTACTGCGCATAAGCTAAACGTTTGTACTCTCTTAAGCTCTGCACTAAAGAGATTTTGTCCTTCATTTCCTGAACAACGTTTTGACGTCTACTCAGGGAATTATCGACATCAGCAAAGGCATTTGCCACTGTTTCCTTATAGGAAGCTAGCATTGCCATGTACTGGGCATCAGCTTCACGGTTCTCAGCTCGAATAGCACCCCATTGGAAAATCGGTCCAGTAATCTGACCTACATAGTCCCACGATCTTGAAGGCGCTTTAAAGAGTTTTCTCAGCTTTGAGCTGGAAAAGCCAAAGTCACCAGTAATTTCAATAGTTGGGAAGTACAAAGCCCGTGCCGCACCAATATCTGCATTGGCCGAAATTAGCTCTTCTTCTGCTTCAACGACATCTGGGCGCTGATAGAGGAGCTGACTAGGAATTCCTTTTGCAATGACTGGGACTTTCAATGTAGAAAGACGACGGAATTTCGGCAGATCGGCAACATCCACTCCTGTCAGGACCGATAGCGCGTTCAGATATTCGATTCTTTCTTGACGGATAGTTGGAATCTGGACTTTGGCGTTTTCCCATTGGCTCTTAGCCTGAACAACCTCCAAGTCGGACACGTTACCATGCTCGGCGCTAATCATGAAGAGCTTATAGGTATTGTAATAGCTCTTAGCAGTCTCTTCAGCTATTCTTAATTGCTCATCGGCCATCAGCACGCTTAGATAGCCACTTATAACCGACCCAATTACTGAAGAAATAGCCGCTTTATGTGCCGCCTCATAGGATCCTAAAGTAGCTACGGCAGCTTCCAACTGGCGTCTGATTTTGCCCCAAAGGTCAATTTCCCAGGATGCCGATGCCAAAGCTCCTCTGGTGTTGTAAGGCCTTCCTTTTAGCGCAGCTCCTGTTTCTGTTGTTTCGCTTAACCTAGTTCTTTCAACCTCGAGCGTGTAGCCAAGTTGGGGAAACAAGGCTGACCGCGTTACCGTGACGGCAGCTGCCGCCCTTTCGACGTTGGCCATCGTTTGCTGAAGGGTTCTGTTATTGGCTAAAGCGCAGCTAATCAGCGTATCCAAGCCTGGATCCTGGTAATCCATCCACCACCGAGCATCAAGCCAAGTGGTGTTTTCTAGGATCTCGCCGGGAATAGTTCGATATTCCAAAGGCATGTCCAGATTAGGTCGGACATAGTCCGGTCCAATCGCGCATCCAGTGAGTAGCAGAGCGGCCGCGCAAGCCACGCAGAGCTTATTTAGTCTCATTGTCCTGATTTTGTGCTTTTGCTTCTTCTGTGGAAGCTTGTGTTGGTTGGGCTCCATTTGCATTATGCACTGTTGAACTCGTTTGTTGAGCATTTGCAGTGCCCTGGGCAGTGTTTTCACCAGTCCCAGTAGCAGGTTGCGACTGCAGTGCGCTTTGCGAAATATCTCCAGAAAGTGGCACAACTTGTGTTTCGTTATTAGGATGTGGCGGTGGAACGACAGCTTCCTGACCCGGCAATCCGTAATCGGCATTTTCCACTTGTTCGACACTAAATCCAGGAGAATTCGTAATCGTCACCTGACCCTTAGGTGTGACAGTTACCTTAGCGTCTACGTCGTAAATGCCACCGCCGCCATTCAAAATAGCAAGCCTTAGTTTTTCAGTGATCGGCAATTCGCGTTCTGCAAGTTTTGCAGAAGTCCTAATGGCTCTTTTCGCTCCTACGTTCTCTGCCCATCCTTCAAACCAAATATAGAAAATCGGAACAAAGAGCAAAGCAAAACTAGACAAGGCAATCATGCCGCCAATAATACCGGTACCAATAGAATGACGAGACTCAGCGCCAGCGCCAGTTGCTATAGCCAGTGGGATCATGCCGCCAATGAATGCCAAGGAGGTCATGATAATTGGGCGGAAACGAATTTCACCAGCGTAAATAGCGGCGGATGGCAGATCCAAGCCCTTCCTTCTCAATTCCACAGCAAATTCAACGATAAGAATTGCGTTCTTAGCCGCCAAGCCAATCAGCACCAACATACCGATTTGGAAATACACATCGTTTTCCAAACCTCTTAGCCACGTGAAAAGCAACGACCCAATAATGCCAAACGGAACTGCGAGAATAACTGAGCAAGGCAGTGCCCAGCTTTCGTACTGTGCGGCCAATACTAGGAATACCAGCAATAAGCCAAATGCAAATACGACAGCCGAGGATGAAGCCGAACTCTGCTCTTCGTAGCTGATGCCGCTCCAACCATAAATAAATCCGGTCGGCAACACTTCTGCAGCAATCTCTTTCAATGCCGTAATGGCATCGCCACTTGAAAAGCCAGCCGCTGAGTTTCCAATAACCTGAGCTGCTGGGAAACCGTTATAGTGGGGCAGGAACGTTGGTCCATTAGTATAGGACGCAGTAACTACGGAAGATAGTGGAATCATATCCCCCGAGGTATTTCTAACGTAAAGCTTTTGAATATCTTCTGGCGTAGCACGGAATTGCGGAGAAGCCTGCATAATGACGTACCACACGCGAGAGTATTGGCTGTACTGACTAACAATGGAACTACCAAACTGCGCCTGCAGAGTGTCAAAAACGTCAGTTGTCGACAAGCCCAATAGCTCCGACTTGTCTCTATCATATTTAAGCTTCAGTTGCTGGTCAATTGCAGAGAAAGTCGTCGTGACTGAAGTCAGGGCAGGATTCTCTTTGGCCTTCGCTATAAATTTATCAACTACATTTTGTAGCTGGTCGATCGGACCTCCAGTTGTATCCTGAATCCAGAATTCAAATCCACCGGTTGTTCCTAATCCTGGAATAGCTGGCGGATTAATAGGAACTACTAGTCCTTGCATCTGGGTAGTAAAACCGATGCGGGAAATATCCGCCAAAATAGCATCTGCACTTTCTTTTGCCGAAATATCCGAATTCTTGTAGCGTTCCGCAAAAGGATTCAACAACATGAAATACGTTCCGGCATTAGTTTTAGTGCCGCCGTCAAGAATCGAGAATCCAGCTAGGGAATTAATATTTTTAACTCCCTCAATCTTTTGAAAATGGGGATTTAACCCATCCATCATATCGTCTGTTCGATTCAGACTCGCTGAACTCGGCATGATCACGGCAGCCATAAGATAGCCTTGGTCCTCGCTAGGCACAAATCCAGTCGGAGTGATGCGGAACATTCCGAAGATAGCCGCGCATATCAATAGGAAGCACAGGACGACAAACCATGGAACTTTATAGAGCCATCTAGTCCAGTGTCCATAGCCTTTCGTGATAGTGACGACAAACTTATTAACCCATGCCAATGAACCGCGGTTAATTGGCTTTTCATGCTCTAGCCACGCACCGCATAAGGCAGGCGTTAGAGACAATGCAACAAAGCCAGAAAAGATAACGGAAATAGCAATCGTAATGGCGAACTGCTTATAAAGCTGACCAGTCGTGCCTCCAATGAATCCAGCAGGAATGAAAACGCTCGACAACACTAATACCGTAGCGATAATAGGCCCCGACACTTCGGACATAGCCAATTCCGTTGCGGCGATCGGATTCATGCGCTTTTCGCTCATGTTCCTCTCAACGTTCTCAACCACCACAATGGCATCGTCGACCACCAATCCTATTGCTAGGACTAGCCCGAACAAGGTAAGAATGTTGATGGAGAAATCCAGCAAGTACATGCCGATAAACGCACCGGTAAGAGCAACGATAATGGCCGTACAAGCAATAATTGTCGTCTTGACGCTCTGCAAGAATACGTAGACCACCAAAATAACAAGGACGGCAGCCTCGAAAAGCGTCTTGATAACTTCATCAATTGAAAGGCGGACGAAATAAGTCGTGTCGACTGCGATCTTGTACTCAATACCTTCCGGGAATTGTTTTTGCAAGGTATTTAAGGTCTCGTACATGGAATTAGCCACGTCCAAGGCGTTAGCGCCTGCTTGCTGATACACAGCAATAAAGGAAGCGGGACTATTATCCATCTTCGTATCGACATCGTAGGATCTTTGGCCGACTTCAACATCTGCAACGTCCCTGAGATATACAACAGCCGCACCTTTCTGATCAGTGCGCAGGACCATGTTCTCATACCCAGTCGGATCAGCCGAAGGTTCAGGAGCAAGCACAGGGAAAGTCAGATCCGTTTTTGGCGTTGATGGAGCTGCGCCAACACTACCGGAGGCAAACCTTGAGTTTTGCGAAGCTACTGCGGTACTAACGTCTGAAGTTGTAATCCCTAAAGAAGCCATCCGGTCTGGATTTAGCCATATACGCATTGCCTGATCGGAAGCTCCAATAATGGCAGCTTGGCCGGCACCAGGCACACGCTTAATCGCATCAAGCACATATACATTGGCGTAGTTGGCTACATATTCTTTGGTATAGCGGTTATCAGTACCAATAATGCCAACTAGCATCAAAATTGACGAGGAGCGCTTTTCAATGGTTAGACCATTGGTAGTCACTGCAGACGGCAACTGGGATTCGGCAATGTTAACGCGGTTTTGTACCTGGACTTGAGCGATATCTGGATCGGTTCCGATGCCAAAGTACACAGTAATCGTCAAGGAACCGGACGAGCTCGTGCTCGTCATGTAGATCATGTTGTCGACACCATTGATCTGCGTCTCGATAGGAGCAGCTACCGTTTCTGCAACCGTCTGGGCATCAGCGCCTGGGTAGGTGGCGGAAACAGTTATCTGTACCGGCGTCATGTTCGGATATTGCTCAATAGGCAACTTGAACATACTGAGCAAGCCGGCAATGATAATGACCAGCGAAACTACGATGGCAAAGATCGGGCGTTTAATGAAGAAATTCGAAAACATAGATGCCCTCCCTAATGCTAGCCAGTGGCTCTCTTAGTTGTTCTTCTAGCTTTGTGCGAGCTTTTCTTTGGGATATGAGTCACTTTCTCATGAGTCACTTTCGCATGCGGGACTAGCTCAGGTGGCATTGCAGAAAAATTCCCCATTTCTATGACTGGACTGATACTTAGCCTATGGCTAGCTTTTTGCAGGGTCGGTTGCAAAGCCGAAATAGTTTGAGACGGCATTGGACCCGATGGATACATTGGATTACTGTCTTCTTTCTTTTCAATCTCGGCTGGGCTTTCCGCATCGGATCCTCCCTTCATATCAGCTGGTGGAACCGATTCAATAATCTCATTGCCTTCTTGCATGAATTCCGGCTCCATGTGGACTTCCGGTTCTTCAAGCTTAATTTGTTCCTGCTTAACGTCAGCGACAACAGTTACAGGCGAATCCGGAGCAAGCAACAACATTCCCTGAGTTACTACTTTATCGCCAGCCTGCAGTCCGCTCGTGATTAACCAATTTTCTCCAACCCAGGAACCCACAGTAACGGGGCGGTTTTCCGCTCTGCCTTCATTATTGATCACCCACACGAAGTGACCCTTTCCTCCTTGTTGGACACTAACCTGGGGCACAATGATGGAATTGGGGTAAGTCGCTCCCTTAACGACAATACGAACGTATTGTTGAGGTTTGAGCAGATTGTCGGGATTTGGGAAAGAGGCGCGGATTTCAAAAGTTCCAGTACTTGGATTGTAATTAGGACTAGCAAAAGTCAATCTACCGGGATAGCCATAAGTGTTTCCATCCGTCAACTGAACTTCAGCAATAAAGTGATTATCAGCTGGAACTTGCAATAAGCCTTCACGCACTTCGCGGCTTAATTTGGCTTCCTGGTTCTCCGACATGGAGAAAATCACCCACATCGGATCCATTGCGTAGACAGTGGTTAAGTGGGAATTGGAGGTATTGATATAAGTACCGTCAGTCTGCAAGGCAGAACCGGCATATCCAGTCACTGGCGATTCGATCGTGCAATAAGATAAGTTCAGCTTTGCTGATTCGACTTTAGCTTGCGCGTCGGATACTTGAGCGGCAGAAGTTTGGAATTGGCCTTCGGCCGAATCCAAGTCGCTTTGGCTTAATGCTTTTAGTTTAGCAAGTGGCCGGATTCTATCTAAATTTTGTTGAGCTACTAAATGTGCGGCTTTACTTGAAGCTAAGGAAGCCTCAGCTTCTTTTAATTGGACTTCAAAAGGTCTTTTGTCCATTAAAAACAGGATCTGCCCGTCCTTAACAATTCCACCTTCTGTATAGACTCTTTGATCAAGGAAGCCCGTGACTCTGCTATAGATCTCTACGGCTCTAGAACTTTCCGTCTTAGCTACAAATTCAAGATTAGCAGGCACGTTCTGCGCAATAACGTCAATAACCGTTACTGGAGGGGCATGCGCTGCCTCCATAGGTTTTTTATCATCGCAGGCGGTAATGAGGAAAAGAGATGAGCAAGCAAGAGCAGCAGTTAAATAGAACCTTTGGTTTTTATGCATTAGTTAAATACCCTCTATATAAATGAGCTTCCATTTGATGGGCACTTTCTATTTATTGGTGGGGCCTTTTTGTTAGAGATAATCCCCCCACATGCGTTATGTTAGCAAATCCAATTAATGATTCTATAAGTTCAGAAAATGTGACTTTTCCGAACCCATGCCTACCAGCGTCCTTCGTATTGGGTCGTAAGAAGTTCAATTTTCAATTTAAACTTAAATTATCCCCCCTTTTTTACCCTTAGGGGGAGATTCTAGATAAGGGAAAATTCTAAGATTGTCTATTAATAGATTTAAAGCGAAAGAAGACGTCGCTTAAGTGCTCTTTTTTCAAAGCTAAATTAAATTTACTTTTGCTTTGACAAAGTTGTTATTCCAACTTTAACTTAGCAAAACTATCTTTCAGCACTACCTGAACAGAATGTGGCAAAAGTGCAAACTGACTTTTGCCACCTAAAATTCTAAAAATTCTAAAAACACTATTGGCTATTAGCTATCTTCGGCCTCCTGGGTCTTCTTGGCCTGCATCTTTTCGCGAATTCTTTGCTCTTCCACCTTTCTAAGGTATTCCGGGGTTACGTCTCCAGTGACGTAGACGCCATCAAAGCATGAGCAATCAAATTGCTTAATTTCTGGATTAAAGTGACCGACTGCCTCTTTCATGCCTTCGACAGTTTGGTAAATAAGCGCATCCGCACCAATCTCTTTGCGAATATCTTCAATGGACTTGCCATGACCTGCGATTAGTTCGCTCTCAGTTGGCATATCGATACCATAGACATTCGGAAAACGAACTGGAGGCGCACCACTTGCGACGTAAACTTTCTTTGCACCACTGCTGCGAGCCATTTTTACGATTTCCGTAATAGTGGTTCCACGCACGATAGAGTCGTCAACCAATAAAACATTCTTGCCCTGGAACTCCATTGGAATGGCATTAAGTTTCTGCCGAACACTCTTTTTACGAATAGTCTGGCCAGGCATGATAAAGGTACGACCTACGTAGCGGTTTTTAATAAACCCTTCCCGATAGGGCTTATTTAGCTTCAAAGCCAATTGCGCAGTTGCCGGTCGTGAAGAATCCGGAATTGGCATCACTACGTCGATATCTTCGACTTTAAGTTGCTTGAGAACCTCAGTAGCCAGGTTTTCTCCTAGCCTTAGTCTTGCGCTATAGACAGATATACCATCCAACGTGGAATCTGGTCTAGATAGATAGACATACTCGAAAATGCAGGGTGAAAGCTGGGGGTTTTCCGCGCATTGTCTTCTGTGCAAAACTCCTTTTTCATCGATCCACACCGCTTCGCCTGGTTCAATATCGCCAATGACTGAAAACTCACTGCCTTCCAAAGCCACGGTTTCGCTTGCGATCATGTACTCTGTATTGCCGTTCTCATCAATGTTTTTACCAATACATAATGGCCGAATGCCATGTGGATCCCGGAAAGCCACTAGGCCGTGGCCGGCAATCATACAGACGCAAGCGTACGAACCCTTTAGGCGCTTCATAGTGGCCGAGATGGCGCCAAAAAGCGTTTCCTCATCAAGATGATTTCCGCTAGTAGTCTCTTGCAACTCATTAGCAAATACGTTTAAAAGGGCTTCAGAGTCGCTAGTCGTATTGATATGGCGTCGGTCATGCTCATAGAGTTCGCGAGTTAATTCCTTTGCATTGGTTAAATTGCCGTTATGAGCTAGAACAAGACCATACGGTGCATTCACATAAAAAGGCTGGGATTCACCAGTGGCAGCGGCATTTCCTTGCGTAGGATATCTAACCTGGCCAATTCCACAGTTACCAACTAAGTCCCGCATATTGCGGGTTCTAAACACATCCCGAACTAGCCCCATGCCTTTAAAGGAATGGAAGACTCGCTTATCGACGGTGCAAATGCCAGCGGCATCCTGCCCTCTATGCTGCAATAGCAGCATCGCATCATAAAGACGCTGATTTACGGGACTTGAGGCGTAAATGGCAACAATGCCGCACATTTTTATCTCCAGAGTTCAAACAAGAACAAACTAAACAATAATTTAAGGGGATCAATGAATATAAAAAATCAAGTGGAAGCGTAGATTAAGTAGTACCCATGAATAACAAAATATAACTATTTAATGTATTTCTGAATTTCATCGGGCAGATAAGGCTTACATACATCTATGGCATCAAAGACATAAGGCACAAGTTCCGAGGACTTCCACCATTGCTGGGTAGTGATATTGTCAGAAAGGCTTCCTAAATAAAGCAGCACCATTACGATTACTGCTCCTCGAAGAAGACCAAAGAAGCCCCCAAGGCCTTTGTCTTGGGCGCCAACGCTAGCAAGCGAAAGAATTTTGCGAATGATGTTTCCGATTAGGCCAGCCGCAAATACTGAAGCGATCACGATAATAAGGATGGCAATAAAGTACCTTCCTAATGGGCCGGCCGATTTCAATGGAATTTTTTCCGATAAGTCACCGGCATACCAGATGGAAAATACAAATGCCGCTATCCAGCCTCCGAGAGCAAAAAGCTCTCGGATCATTCCTCTAAATAGACCAAGTAGGGTAGATACGGCAAGTATTGCGATAATGACCCAATCAAGTTCAGACATTAGCTTGCTCTCTGAACTTTTGCCGTATAGCCTTGCAAGCCAACTAAGCCACGTGCTTCTTCTGCGCTTCTTTCAGTAGTGAAGGGACCGACCCTAACTCGCCAAGCAGTACCGCCTTTCACAGCAACTTTTTCCAGGTAGCAAGGAATTTTGGCATCGGCCATCTTCTTTCTAATTTCTTCGGCTTTCTTTACATCACGGGTTGCCACGAGCTGAATAAAGAACTGGCCTTTCGGAGTTGTTTTAGATTCCGGCGTTTGTTCTTGCTTAGCCTGCTGCGGTTCCGGTGCAGGTGGAGCAGCTTGTGGTTTTGGTTCGGGTTTTGTTTCTTTAGGCGTCTGATCAGTTGCCTTAGCCGTTGGAGGAGGCGCAACTTTCTGAGGAGGTTCAGAAGGTGCTTCAGGTTCCTCTTGGGCTATTTCTCTTCCAGTCTCCTCCATAGTCTGTGGAGAAGACCCACGGATTGCCATCCAGGCTGAATCCTGATTTGGAATCTCCAGTGGAATATTCTGGTCTGGTGGTGGCGCATCCTTATCAAAGATAAAGGGTAGAGCAACTAATACGAGTGCTAGCAACATCGCCGCACCCACAAAACGTCTTCTCGCTCTAATCCTTCTTAAATGCTTATATTCGAGATCGGCATCAGCGATTTTGTCACTGGGCGCTGAATAAGCTGCCCGCCTCGTAGGAGTAGCCCTTGGAGGAGCTTTTTCCATTGCCCGTCTTGTAAATGCAGGGACTGGCCTGGCTACACCAGCAGGTGGAGTTAAAGGTGGTGCAGCTTCTTCTTGCGGCCTTATTGGCGGCGTTTGTGGAACAGCTTGCTGAGGTGGCGGAGCCGATGGTTGCGGAGCTTGAGGTGCAGGACTTGCCGGTGTACCAGAAGCGTTATAACCAAATCCTGGTTCAGAAGTTGGAGCCGCAGACGCTTCAGCCTCAGTTCCAGCAGAAGACATTCCAGGCTCTTGCTTGAGCAACGGATCGTCTTCTAAAGGGTTCTTTTTGAATTTCGACCAAAACGCCATAGAGCCAACCTCAACCGACTGGAATTTCTAAAAATTTGAGTACTGCCGCAACAGTAAGGAAAGAGCCAAACGCAATTATTCTATCAGTCTCGGCCGCATCATTCTTAGCGGCTTGAAGTGCATCTTCGACAGTAGGGAAAAGGCGTATTTGCTCATTAGAAACCCCTGCAAAATTAAGAAGTTCACCTAAGGTAGAGGCTGACCCTCCCCTATCTGTAGCAAGGTCTGCGACGTACCACCTATCAGCGCAATCACCGAGTAGACGGCAGACTTTTGCCCTATCTTTATCAGCGAGCATTCCAAATACCGCAAGCGTCTTTCCAGTAAAGGGTTCGCTCTTAAGTGTTTTTGCTAATTCGACAGCCGCATGCGGGTTATGTCCAACATCAGTAATGATATCGGGACAATTACTTATTTTTTGAAACCTTCCAGGAAGCTGGACGGTCTCCAAAGCCGTAACGATGTCTTCTTTTGGAACTGGTAATTTAGAAGATATATTTTCCAAGGCAGCTATGGCAGCTGCCGCATTGCGAAGCTGGAACTCGCCTTTCATCGCAGGCAGCGGCAGATCCCGAAGCTCCCGAATATCACTTAGGAAAGACCACGTATTGCCATCCACTTGCTCAGTGAAATCTCTACCTGCAATTTTGAGCTCAGCACCAATCTCCTTGGCATATTCAATAACAGTAACTGGAGGATTTGGATCTCCACAGATAGCAGGTCGCCCAGGGCGGAAAATATGGGCTTTGTCCCAACCTATTTTTTCTCTGGTGTCGCCGAGGTAGGCCACATGGTCAATGCCGATGCTAGTAATAATTGAGACATCCGGATCAAAGACATTGACGGCGTCCAGCCTTCCACCAAGACCAACTTCTAAGATAACGATATCGGGCTTTTCTTCCTGGAACCAGGATAAGAAAGCCAACAAGCTATATTCAAAATAAGAGGGAGTTAAATCTCCCCTTACTGCATCGACTTTTTCAAAGTTTCGGATCAACTCACTATCGCTAATCTGCTTTCCATTAATCCGAGCTCTTTCATTAATTCTTAATAGATGCGGAGAAGTGTGCAAGGCAGTCTTGTAGCCTGCTGTAATAAATGTTTTTTCTAAATAGGCGCAAACTGAACCTTTACCGTTTGTGCCACCGACAATAATCAAAGGACAGTCGAATTTAATATCCATCCTTTGAACCATTTGGCGCATCCGCTCCAATCCCATATCGATATGCAAATGATGGAGACGGAAATTGTAGTCGAGCCACTCCTCAACTGTTTTCATAGGAATTGATTTAATTTTTAGCCTTTTTCCTGTGCCTGAGCCTGGACTCTGCTAGAGACCTTAGATTTTTCGTTTTTCTCAGATTTCTCATTGGCATGAGTAACTTCCGGCTGCTTATTCAGCAGAGAAAGTAGTCGTGCAATTGTCTCACGTTGTTCGGCTCTCGGAACAATCATGTCGATAGCTCCTTTAGAAAGTAGGAATTCGGCTTTCTGAAAACCTTCAGGCAACTTTTCCCGCACGGTCTGCTCAATAACGCGAGGGCCGGCAAAACCAATTAGCGCTTTAGGTTCAGCTATCACCACGTCGCCCATAAAAGCGAAACTTGCGGAGACCCCACCCATCGTAGGATTAGTCAAAACTGAAATAAAAGGAACTTTCTCCTGGCCAAGTTTTGCAATCATGGCCGTTGTCTTCGACATTTGCATAAGAGACAACAGCCCTTCTTGCATTCTGGCGCCGCCACTAGCGGTAAAGCAAATAAAAGAAGCTTTTCTCTTTATAGCTTCTTCGGCACCTCGAACAAATCTTTCACCAACAGCCGATCCCATGGATCCACCCATGAAATCGAACTCAAAAACGGCCACGACAACTGGCACGTTCTTAATACGACCGCTCATCACGACAAGAGCTTCGCTCTCGCCTGTAGCAGCTTTAGCCTGCTTAAGCCGATCTGGATACTTTTTACTGTCAACAAAGGATAAAGGATCCAGGGACTGGACTTCCTGACCTATTTCTTCTCTACCTTCCGGGTCTAAAAGCCAATCCAAACGTTTACGAGCCGAAAGCTTCATATGGTGATTGCAGTTCGGACAAACGTTTAAATTTTTGACAAGCTCCTGAATATAAAGT
>JAJPXW010000038.1:5275-13293 GCA_021205255.1 Burkholderiales bacterium | reverse complement strand
AGTTAAATGAATATCTTATTAACTTTAAGCCTCTACTAATCCTTACTTGAAGTTAGTCTTAAATGCCCAGTAAATAATTCCCTGCTATTTCTGTGCCAAAGCTTGGGTCGCATAAACGCCGAAATTATTGCAGTCATGCTTATTTACAGGGCTTATTCCTAAAGTTTGGATAAGACTTCACCCCTACAATCTCCGCCAAACAACTAAAAGGATTTAAATCCAACTACTTAATTTATTAGCTAAGAGACTTTTCCATGCGTCTAATTAAACTTGCCACGGCATTTGGCTTAGCTTGCTGCGCCATGGCTTTCACCAATGCAGGAGCGCAAGCACCCGTAGGTCTAGCTTCGGCGCCAAGTAATATTCAACTTAAAGAACCCACTCTAGTGGATATTAAGAGCGAAAAGGTAAGAAACAACGTCAACGAAGCCGATAACCTAGTCCAAAATACCTTTGACCAATTAAGAGCCGATAGTAAAAAGTTCGGCGACGAATGGAAATATGTTGAAGGCGACTTTCTCTCCTATTCTGAATCGAATGCCGACTATATTTCGCACCTAGTTGACTTCCAAGAGACGATTTGCCGCAAGATAGGTGGCGATGAATGCCTTGAAAGTACACTTCATGATCTTGAAAGAGCTTCTGAAGACATGAAGCTGCGTGCTGAAATAATCAGTAAAGTAGCTCTCGATAAGCCAGTAGAAGTCGTAAAGTGGGACAAGACCTATGATCAGGATCCAGAATCGTCCCTATTTAGAGCCGTTATGGACAACCTTTCCGACAAGGAAGGAAAAGAGCTCATGACAGCGACTCGTCGTACTTACACAAAAATGAAGTTAACTTATGTCGGCTTGCTCTCCGACATGATGAAGTATTACAAGAACCCTGATCTCGTGCCAATGACTGAATCTGAATTAGCAAGACTCGATGAAGAAAGGGCTGCTATCATGAACAGCATCTATAGCAAAACGGGAAAAGAGCCTGTTGCCCCAAGAGCTGTTGGACCAAAGAGAAAAGCCGCTATCCTCGAGGAATTTATCGCTTATCACGACTAAGCGCTTTCGATTCGTAGAACCGGCCACCGAGCCGGTTTTGTTTTTATGTTTTTATCTATCCCCTCCTTCATCCCCGAGACCTTCGCATTTCTTGTCCTAACCCAAGAACAATAGAGTTAGCCCATAAATTCGAAAGGGCTTGATCGCAAGTCTCGTTCTTAAAATTATTCAAAACCATGCTACATAAAATTATCTATAAAAAATTCTAACTTATTGAATAAGTAAACTGTTAGTTCCGAAAGCAATAAATTTAGAACAAGATTTTAGGGAGATTAGATTATTTTTCTGCCCTATTTTCCCCTCCTAGGGATAGCGATTCCAGAGAGCGAACTAAAATGCTCCACATGCATTAGTTAAGGTTCGCAAATGTTCGATATACCTGAAATTAAATATTGCACTGAATGTGGCGGAAAAACAGAATATCGCACTCCAAAAGGCGATAACCGCCAGAGGTACGTTTGTACAAAATGTGGGCACATCCATTATCAAAATCCCCATATCGTCGTTGGAACAATTCCAGTCTGGGAAGACCAGATCCTTATGTGCAGACGGGCTATATCTCCCGGGTATGGGCAGTGGACTTTACCGGCTGGCCATATGGAAATGCATGAAACCACCCAGGAAGGCGCCATTCGGGAAACAAAAGAAGAGGCCCATGCGGACGTAACCGTCACCACGCCCTACTTCATGATAGATCTGCCATTCGCAAGCAGTACTCAGATCTTCTATATCGGCACTTTAGTACGGAAAGAATTCAGAGCTGGCGAAGAATCCTTGGAAGTACGGCTTTTCAAGGAGGAGGAGATTCCTTGGGAACACATTGCGTTCTTTACTGTCAAGAGAGCTTTAAGAAACTATTTCTCTGACCGTAGGAAGGGAACTTTCCCATTCCATTACGACATTAAATATAAAGAAGGACCTAAGGGCGAACCCGATTACGTGGAAAAACCATGAAGCGAGATGGAATCTTCTTCACTTTCAGTAAAAATGAAAAATTTCCTAATCCCCTCAGACCCTTTTTAAAAGAGGGATTAATCGCCATTACGAAAGAGCTGGAGATCTCAAGAATAAAAATTGCCTATCAGCAAGGCATCTTTCCTTGGTATGAACGACCAGGGTTTGTCTGCTGGTGGTTCCTTTCTCCAAGAATGGTCTTGAAAACTCAAAATCTTAAGATCGGCCACTCCTTAAGAAAAAGACTACGTAAGGCCGCTGCCGGACTTTATGACCATGAACCTATAGAAATTCGGATCGATACCTCACCTCGTGAAGTCCTCGAACAATGCGCGGCTCCCCGTAAAGGACAAAAAGGAACATGGCTGATCAGGGAAATGCAAGAAGCCTATCTTCAACTTGCCGAAGAGGGCTTTTTACACACCGTGGAAGTCTTTATTAGTGGCCAATTGGCAGGAGGTCTATACGGACTAAATTTCGGCAGAATGTTCTATGGGGAATCCATGTTAACTAGAAGAACAGACGCTTCAAAAATTGCTCTTTGCACTCTTGTCGAAATTTGTAGAAAAGAAAGCATTCCGTGGATTGACTGTCAGCAGGAAACAGAACATTTAGCCTCTCTAGGCGCATATCCCGTAACTGGAGAGAATTTTGTCAGGCACCTAAAGACTTTTTGCCAATTACCAGCTCCCGACTGGACAAAATATCAAGGAAGATCTTTAAACGAGCTGTGCCTGGAAGTAATATAGTCCTTAGTACTTCAGTTTGTTGTTTTTATCTTTCTTTCCGCACATACGCAGAACAGTATTTTCATGGCTTCCTATATTCTGCCCGAATGCGAAATGCCCCAGAGCCTCGGTTTCGTTCCTGAGACTCCGTGCACCTATCTTCCAGATAAAACAGAGGCCTTAGTGGTAGCGGTTGCACCAAGAGGATTCCGTATTGGACCGAAAGCTGCCGAATACCTCTCCAAACTTGGTTTCAGGCGCTCGGCTCAATACTTGTATTTCCCCTATTGCCCTAGTTGCGGCCAGTGCAAATCCTGCAGAGTATTAGTAAATAGCTTCCAGCCGACTAGAACCCAGGCAAAGACTTATCGCCGCAATAGCGACCTCACCCAAAGGATAGTCGACCTTCAGTTCAGGCAAGAGCACTACGACCTCTTTGTTAAATATCTCAATGTTCGGCATAAAGGCGGCGAGATGTGCGGCATGACGCCTGAAGACTACCGAACTGCCATGCTCGTTAGTCCAAGCGACTCAAGGATAATTGAACATCGGGACGCAAACGGGAAACTAGCTATCGTCTCTATCACAGATTTCTTTACTGACGGCCTTTCAGCGCACTATACATTCTACGATCCCGATCGATTAAGAACTTCTCCAGGGACTTTCGCTATTCTTTTTCAGATAGATCTCGCAAGACGCTTAGGCATGCCTCATCTCTATCTCGGCTTCTGGATCAAAGATTGTCGCAACATGGCTTATAAGTCACGGTTTAGGCCTTTGGAAATCTACAATGACGGAAAATGGATACTCGCAGATAATTTCGATAGCTCGGAAAATCTGGAAGCTTCCTAAAATTTTCTAGAAACTATCAGACCATATAACCCAAGGAGATTCAACAACATGGCTGACTTGTACTCAATCGCAAAGGCAGTTCTTTTTCGACTGCCTCCGGAGACTGCCCATAGTCTCGTTCTACCTAACCTTAACTGGATGGCGCATTTTGGCCTAACAAGACTATTAGCTACGCCACCTCAGGAGGATCCAATCGAAGTCATGGGACTACGTTTCCCCAACTGCGTCGGCCTAGCCGCTGGAATGGATAAGGACGGGAAATATGTAACGGCCTTAGGGGCCTTGGGATTTGGAAGCATTGAAGTCGGCACGGTTACGCCACGAGGACAGGCAGGCAACGAAAAGCCTAGAAGCTTCCGTTTAGTTGATGACGAAGCAATTATTAACCGCATGGGATTTAATAACGAAGGTGCTCTTCAAGTTGCTTCTAACTTGCAAAGCGCCCGTCCGTATAGAAATCGAGGTGGCATCCTTGGAATTAATATCGGCAAGAATAAGACAACTCCTAACGATCAGGCCGCTTCCGACTACTTAAAGTGCATGGATCGTCTTTATGACTACGCTGATTATCTAGCCATTAACGTTTCCTCTCCAAACACTCCGGGCTTGCGTGACCTACAAGCCGAAGCTGATCTTAAGAATCTCCTGACAGCCATAGCGGAAAAAAGAAAACAACTGACTAAGGAAAGAGGTGGAAGCCCAGTACCAATCGCCGTTAAGCTCTCTCCCGACTTAGTAAACGACTCAATTAAAACAGCTCTTGATGTGATCGTCGAGACTGGTATGGATGGCGTGATTTGTACAAATACCACTACTTCCAGAGTCGAAATCCGTGGAAACAAGTTTGCCCATGAAGCCGGTGGTCTATCAGGCAAACCTCTTTTTGAACGCTCCACTGAAGTTACCAGAATTGCTTCCGAGCATTTGAAAGGCGCTCTTCCTATCATCGCTAGCGGCGGAGTTATGTCAGGCAAGGATGCCATAGAAAAAATGCAAGCCGGAGCCTCCATCGTTCAGCTTTACACAGGATTTATCTATAAGGGTCCGGCACTTATTACTGAGTGCGTCAATGCTATTAAACAGTGGAGAAACCTACACTAGCCGTGACTAGAGAAGCTAAAGTTTTTGTGGCTCTGCCCTGCACTCCTGAAGTGCAGGCAAAGCTTTACGGGATCGGTAAGCAAATTAAAGATAACGATCCCGGTTGCCGAGTAGTCCCTCAGCAAAACTTGCACCTTACGCTGGCATTTTTAGGAAATATCCAGCGTAGCCAGATCGACGATGTGAAAAAAGCTCTTCCTCCGAAAGTAAGGGATGGAGAGGTCTGGATTATTACTAATGCCGGGACATTCCATCGCAGTACCTTATCTTTTGCGAGCGGTGCCTCCACAGACTACCTTGATAGTTTGAGTAAGCAAATTCGCTCCGAGCTAACTAAACTTGGTTTTAAATTTGACACAAAGCCGTTCAAGCCACATATAACCCTAGCTAGGAACACTTCGACTAAGCCAACTGTAATTTTTGAGCCTATCTCGATGCCCATCTTGCCTCCTGTGCTTTTTGAATCGATTTTGGATGCGGAAGGCAGACGAAGATACAAGCGACTTTAATTAATTGAAGAATTAATCATAGAGAAGTTAGATAAAAATGACTCCTGAAATCATCGCCCGGCCTGGATTTTGGAATGTGCCGATCTGGGGCATCGTCTCGGTCTACGTTATCGGTTTTCTCGCCATCATCATTTGTGCATTAGGCGTCTATAAATCCTATAACCTCTGGAGAGTTGGCAATCCTTTTTCTGAACCCTCCGATAAGGCAAAGCGTTCGAAACTTTTTTATTGGGATGACTAAGAACAGAATCAAATAATACATAGGCCAATAGGTAGTTGGACACATTTCTGGATTTTCTGGGGATTCGTCTTTTTGTTTTTCGGAACAGTTACCGCAGTTCTCGACTGGGATTTTGGAAAACTAATTTTTAAAAATCAGTTCCTTAAAGGCGACACATACGTCCTTTATAAGCTCATTCTCGACATTGCTGGCCTACTCTGTTTAGTGGGCTTAGGCATGGCCTTCTATAGAAGGTTTATTAAAGGAGGACAGCAATATGAAAGATCAAAACGCTTCCTCTATATCCTAGGTTCCCTTGCAATAATCATCATTACTGGGTTCCTTGTCGAGGCACTACGTATAGCCGCTTCTGATACTCCGATTGCAGCTTGGTCGCCAGTAGCGAATTTCATTGCTAAGACTTTCTATTCCGGGATGAGCACTGAAAGCTTAATTAGCCAGCATACGTTTATGTGGACTTTCCACATGATCATCTCGCTAATTTTTGTCGCAATGATACCGGCCACTTATTTTGCCCATATGTATAAGAGCCCTTCTAGCATCTATTGGAAGGACATGTCGGCCAAAGGAGGCTTGCCAAGAATTAGGGATATCGAAGAGCAGGAGGAATTTGGAGTCTCCAGATTCAACCAATTCACTTGGCATGACCGCCTGAACTTCGACGCATGTACCGAATGTGGAAGATGCACTGCCGTCTGCCCTGTAAACCGAGCTGGAGGAGTCCTAGATCCAAGAGCATTGATCTTGTCGCTTAAAAAGACAATGCATGGCGACTATAAGGCTATTGAAGAGCCTCTTATTAATAATGTTATTTCAAGCGAGGCGCTTCTTTCGTGCACTACCTGTGGCGCATGTGTCGAGCAGTGTCCTTCCAAGATTGCAATTGTTAGCGCAATCGTGAGAATGCGTCGCTCAGTAGCTATGGAAGAAGGCCATTTTGCTCCTGGCGTTGCTAAAACTCTTCAGAACATTACGAGCGTTGGCAATCCGTGGGGTCTGGATCCAGATTCTCGTCTCGACTGGACTAAAGGCTTGGATGTGCCAGTTGCTGAACCCGACAAGCAATACGACATTCTCTATTGGGTTGGCTGCATGGCTTCCTACGATAAGAGAAGCCAAAAGATAGCTAAGGCAATGGTAAAAATTCT
Organism: Burkholderiales bacterium; assembly: GCA_021205255.1. Classification (GTDB taxonomy): domain Bacteria; phylum Pseudomonadota; class Gammaproteobacteria; order Burkholderiales; family Burkholderiaceae_F; genus JAJPXW01. Next base: position 6,705 of record JAJPXW010000038.1, on the reverse strand, counting down.
GAAAGCAAGCGGCCTCAGATTCGCAGTTATGAAAGAAGAGTCATGCGATGCCGAGCTTGCACGAAGAGTTGGAGAAGAATACCTGTTTGAATGCCAGACATTAATGAACATCGAAAATCTTCGCCAATATAAGTTCACTCGGATTCTTTGTACTTGCCCGCACTGCTTTAACACAATAAAGAACGACTATCCGGAATTTGAGGGTGGCACGTTCAATGTCATTTCGCATGTTCAGTTCATTGCTGAACAAATGCAAGCTGGTCGCCTTAAGGCAGCCTCTATTGAGCCGGAAGCGTTTACCATCCAGGATGCCTGCTATTTGGCCAGATGGAACAACATAGTAGAGGAACCCCGCATCGCTCTAGAAAAAATTAAAAACTTCACTCTTATTAATCCCCTGGAATGGGGAGAAAACACTACTTGCTGCGGAGCCGGTGGTGGCCAGTTCTGGACGGATCAAGATGCAGGAAAGAGACTCAACGTCATCCGCTTAAAACAAATTGTTAATACAACTGGCAAAAAGAATGTAGCCATCAGCTGTCCATTCTGCCTAGCTATGTTCGATTCAGCAAAAGCTGAAGAAAAGCGTCTAAGCGAAGTTGAAGTTGCCGATATTGCAGAAATCATCGCAAGCCGGCTTAATGAACCTGCTAAACAGATTACTCCAAATAATTAAACCTACTGCGGGCTGGCAAGCAATCCCAAATACAGTTTCAGCCCCGTCTAACAACAAAATTGGCGACCTTGGATTTCACTCTAAGGTCGCCAATTTTTGTAAGGTTGCCATTAGCTTCGAGCTAAACGCTCTTCGGCTGCTTGCTCGGCCTCTTTCTCTTCTTCGAACTCCAACTCTTCGTCTTTTCTACCAAATCTGAACATGCAATAGCGAGCAACGGCAGCTGCCATGACCACTTGGAAAACAAAGACTTTTCCAAGACGGTCTGCTCGTGCGCGAATGGCATTTTCTTCGTCATTAGTTGTTAACACAACTTCCATGCGAGCATTAAGCAGCTTTACTGTCTCAATGATCTTGCGACTTTCGAGATCGTCAAGCAAATTAATCACTATTAAGGCGGCATCCTGAACATGGGCCTGAATTAAAGCACCTGGTTCGGTAGCATCTCCCCAAACTGCCTTGAATCCCTTTTCACGCAAATCTTCAACTACACCTCGATCCTTGTCGATCACGACAGTCGCTATTTTGCGCTCCTTGAGATCTTCGAGTATCTGCGGACCAGCATGCCCATAGCCGACTAGAACGATATGGCCTCTAATGTATGGAGTATCAAGTTCATCCGGCAAAACTGACATTGGATCAGCCTTGGCATCAGCTACTCGAGCCAATTTCCAATGGGATTTCAGGAAACGGCGAATCGGTCCCTCGGCCGCAAACATAATGGGATTAAATGCAATTGAAATAATGGCACCGG
>JAJPXW010000038.1:1598-5265 GCA_021205255.1 Burkholderiales bacterium | reverse complement strand
GAACAAGATTAGTGGCTTGTGGCGACATTAACCCAAGGGAGCCCCCTACCCCAGCCAGGATGAACGAGAATTCTCCTATCTGCGATAAAGCAACTGCAACAGTCAAGGCTGAGTGAAGCGGGTACCTTAAAAGCATGACGAGCACAAATGCAACAAGAGATTTGCCAACAATAATGATGGCAAGCACTGCTAGCAGTCTTGTGGGCTGGTCCACTAGGATTGCTGGCTCAAACATCATGCCAACGCCAACAAAGAAAATGACAGAGAAAGCGTCCCTTAATGGCAATGATTCCGTCGCCGCTCTATGTGCATATTTTGATTCCCGCATTACCATGCCGGAAAAGAATGCACCAAGCGCAAAGGAAATATGGAAGATTTCGGAGGCTCCAAAGGCAATTCCGATGGCAACGGCAAGCACACATAAAGTAAAAAGCTCTCTTGAACCTGTCTTGGCAACTTGCCACAGTAACCAGGGCAACACCCTTTTGCCAATTACTAGCATGAGGAAAATAAAGATGGCCACTTGCCCTATCGTCCATAGAATAATTAGCCAAAGAGGCTTGTCAGATGTTGGGACTGCAGCTGCATCACCGCCAAGCATAGAGGCCAATGGAGGTAGAAGAACGAGGATCAGCACAGTCATCAAGTCTTCGACAACTAGCCAGCCAACAGCTATCTGACCATCATGGCTTTCTAATATTCCTCTAGTTTCAAGAGCTTTTAAGAGGACTACTGTCGAAGCGCACGAGAGACAGATACCGAACACTATGCATTCTCCAATCGGCCAGCCCCAATAGTGCGCAACCCAGGCTCCTAACGCTGTAGCCACTCCCATCTGGAGAATAGCTCCAGGTACGGCAACGCACTTCACCCTTAAGAGGTCGGATAGGGAGAAATGCAATCCAACGCCGAACAGCAAAAGCATGATTCCAACTTCTGAAAGTTGGGAGGCAATTTCGATATCGGCCACAAAGCCAGGCGTTGCCGGAGATACTACGATTCCAGCAATTAAATAGCCCACTAGAGCCGGAATTCTTATTTTTTCAGCAAGAAAGCCCAAAACTAGGGCAATAACAAAAGCCGCTGCTAGCGTGGTTATGAGCGTAAGACCATGCTCCATTTTTATTCCTTATTGTTATTTCGGAGTGAAGGCTAGGAATTAGTGTCCAGTAGAACCTTGATCCATTTCTTCCTCCAATTCTTCACGAGGTATATCGTCTTTTAATTCCCGAAGGAAGATTTTTCTTAAGCAGTTGGCCAGCTTAGTCTCTTTTGGCTCGTAGTCATATTTTCCTCTTTCGAAGAAAAAGTAAGCCCAACCGCTCATTAGCATAGCAGCGGCCGATGGTGCTTGAATGACTACGCCTAGCTTGTCTTTGCGCATATTGTTCGTCTCTTCATCGGCCATTGAACGAATAATGCATTCAACTGTTGGATTAAGAATTTTTGCTGTTTCAATCGTTTTACGCTCTACTAATTCGTCTTTAATTGTCAGGACAAGTTGAGACGCATATTGAATGTGCGCCTGCAGTAAGACAGTCGGGTCGGTACAATCGCCCTGGATAGCGGCTACGTCTTCCTTACGAAGTTCTTCAACGAGTTCGTCGTCTTTTTCAACTACCACAACTGGCACTTTAACTTCAGTCAGATACTGAGTAACTTTTCTGCCAATCGGTCCCGCTCCTACAACTACCACGTGGCGTTTAAGCCTTTGCTGCTCAATTTCATCAGGCAAAACTGCCTGTGGATCCAGTCTCGCATTCGCCACACGGGCAAACTTGAAATGCTTGACAAGAAATTTAGAAATGGCTGGAGCAGTAGCAAAAGATACGGGATTAATAGCGATCGTCAGAATTGCCGTCGCCAATACTAAGTTCATTCCCGTTGAAGAAATTAATCCAAGCGATAGACCTAAGCTAGCTAAAATGAAAGAGAACTCGCCTATCTGGCCGAGGCAGCAGGCCAGATTCATAGCTGTGTGCAAGGGATACTTAAATAAAAGCACTAAAGTAAAGGCAATAAGGGGAGTAACGACAAGTACTATTCCTAAGAAACTTATCAAGTACCAAGGATCTTCGATCACTGGCGAGTAGTCGAACATCATTCCGACGCCCACGAAGAAAATCACTGAGAAGGCATCCCTTAGCGGCAGAGATTCAACTGCGGCTCTATGGGCATATTCGGATTCCCTCATGACCATGCCTGCGAAAAAGGCTCCGAGGGCGAACGAAACATTAAAGAGTTCGGAAGCGCTAAATGCGATTCCAATGGCAACGAAAAGGATACACAAAGTGAATAATTCGCGGGAACCGGTCTTTGCCACTTGCCAGAGAATCCATGGAAGCAGTCTCTTGCCAATAACTAGCATAAGTGCGATAAAAGCGACTACCCGCACAAAGGTAAGAAGTAGCGAAGCCCATAGAGGCAGTGTGGAAGTATTAGGTACATTGCCCAGAATAGAAGCCAGTGGTGGTAATAGCACCAGCAATAGAACCGTCACCATATCTTGGACGATCAACCAACCTACTGCTATACGACCATCGAAACCTTCTAGTAAGCCCCTAGCTTCCAAAGCTTTCAATACGACAACAGTTGACGCACACGAAAAGCACATTCCGACAATAATGGCCGACCCTAGTTCAGCATTGTCGAAAGTAGCCATGGAGAAACCAGCTAGTCCCGATAGGGTCATCTGTATGATAGTGCCTGGAATAACAAGCCCTTTAACTTTAATTAAGTCGGAAAGAGAAAAGTTGAGTCCAACGCCGAACATCAGTAGCATGATGCCAACGTCTGCCAGTTGTTGGGAAATATTTGGATCCATCCCAAACCCAAATAGCTTAGGAGAAGCCAAAATGCCCTCTAGCAAATAGCCGATTAGAGCCGGAAAACGTAACTTTTCCGCAAGGAAACCCAAAATTAGCGCAACTCCTAGAGTTATTGCGAGGGCCGAAATCAAGGTAATGCTATTATCCATTTTTTTATTAGAGTAAACCCTTATTCACCATTTTGATATTTTATAGGGGAATTGTTTTAGTAAGGAGCACTAGTGGCAAAGAATTGGATTTCACAACTTAATAAGAACTTTGAAGATCTACTCTTGATCATCCAAGCCATTGCGCTTGTCATTATTACATTGGCGACCGCATTTGCAATCGTTGAAGAAGCTTTCGAAATGATTGCAAAAAGAGGAATTGGCTTAGCGAATCTCCTGTTACTTTTTCTTTTCATTGAAATCCTGTCCATGGTTCGCCAATATGCTCTTGGACAGCATGAATTGAAATTGAAGACGCCGCTCGTCATCACGGTTGTTGCCGTTGCGCGGTATTTAATCATCAATATGGAACACTTGACGAGCAAATACATTCTCTTAACTTCAATTGCAATACTTATATTAACGTTTGCCCTCCTAGTCTCAAGAAGAGTCCGAGGGCTCCATGACGAGGAAGAAGAAGATAAGTTAAGGGAACTTGAGTTAATTCAGAAATTCAAGGATGAACACATACATCAATTTCACGAAAACTTAAAGCATGTAAAAAAGGACAGCAATCCTCATAACGAAAAGCATGTTGCTAAAGTCACTGAGCCTTCTTAAATCAAGTAATTCAAAATGGGCGAATAGAAGAACTTCTTTCCGCCCATTTCTTTTGAGTGGTAGATTCAAATT
>JAJPXW010000038.1:0-1588 GCA_021205255.1 Burkholderiales bacterium | reverse complement strand
ATAAAGATAAAAATTGAGGAAAAATACCATTCGAAATTATCTATCCGCCCTTAGAAAGGCGTACTTGACAAGCTTTCTCTGCTCTTCCGAAAAAACTAACACTAACTGGACATATCTTTTTTCCTGAGTTTGTTCTTCATAAAGTCTATCTTCCATTTGCTTTTCGACCTTGGAAAGATATCTATCGATATCCTCTCCCTTGCGTGCAAACTTGAGCACTATTGTCCAATGAACATCTGAGAGTGTGAACTCTATATCGCTCCGACCAAAGGCATTATGTGTTTCTTGATAGGCCCGTACACCCGAGACTTTAAGCACGATTAGCAGAAGACCCATGCAGTTGCTCTCGTTATAGGGGAAATTATTAGGACTAGCGGAAAGGAATACGGTATCGATTAATCTTACGAACTCTGAAATGTCCTCCCTTTCCAAGAGAAGAGGAAAGTCCATTTGCAATACTTCTGTAAGGCTTAGGCTCTCACTCTCCTTTAGAAGATGCCTTAGGTAAAGTCTAGCCATGGAATAGGACACTCCTAGATTCGGATAGCTAAGGGTCAGAACGTTGCCTCTACTCTTTTTGATAGTGAGGCAACCAATCTGCTCAAGCAATACCAAGCCATTAATTCGGCTAGAAGGAAATAAGCCAGAAAGTTCCGCACTACTAATACCTCTCTCCCGGTCAAATACCGAAGGCCACCAGAATGCTGAATCCTTAATAAATTGTCCTAAGAAAGTAGGAGTGACAGCGCTCGTAAACCAATAGTTGATGAAGCCATCCCTGGGACTAGCAAAAAAATTCAGGATAGACCATGGCGCAATAACTTTCTTTGTGGCCGAACTTTCAAAGCAGAAGCTATTGTAGTTAGCTACCAACTTCTTAATGAGTCCCTCTTCCGAGATATTCAAAAGTGGAGCTGTTTTTGCAATATAGCCACTGAAATAGTTCTTAAGCTCTTCTAAGGTAAAGCCAACAATATCGCCGAACTTAGGCAACAGAGTGATATTCCAAAGATTGTTGAGGTAGGTAAAGATTTTAGCGTTGCTAAAGCCGGTAATACCAGTAATGAAAAGAAAGCGAAATGCACCTTCGTTTATTTTCAAAGTACTATAAAAACGGGCTAGGATTAATTGGATTAGCTGAAATTTCTCAAGTTCATTGACACTAGCTCTTAGAGGTACATCATATTCATCAATAAGTAATACGACAGAACCACGAGGTTGATTCTTCAGCCATCTTCTGAATTCTTCAATACCATCTTTTCTATTCTCGCAACTTTCTTGTTCTAAGGCAGCTTCTGGAAGGCAATTCGCAAGGAGGTAGGAATCAAACTGCGAGCGAAAATCTTGAGCATCCTGAAAACTTGCTACCAAAGAAAAATCGAGCCTAATAACGGTATATTGGCTTTGATCTTGCCATTGCTTTTCTATTCCAAGTCCTTTGAAATCTCTGAGCCCGTGTTTAAATAGAGAATAGAAGGTAGATATCAACAGAGACTTCCCAAATCTTCTAGGCAGCATTAATAAATCTTTATTGTTTATTTGAGCCAGCTGATACTCGAATTCTGTGTTGTCAACAGAGAGCTTTTTG
>JAJPXW010000351.1 GCA_021205255.1 Burkholderiales bacterium | reverse complement strand
TTAATAGTCTTGGCTCGGACGCTATGGCCGGTTCGGCACGCGCTTTTATTATTGAAATTAATATCTATTGCTTTATAAATGCATATGGTCTTGCAGCAACGACATTTGTGAGCCAGAACTGGGGAGCGGGGCGTCTGGATCGGTGCCGGAAGGCAACTTGGATTTCCTTCTGGATGAATTTAATAGCGACTTCTCTAATGATTGGAGTTGTCCTTTGCTTCGGTGGGACATTCATGAGTGTGGTTAACGATAATGAACACATCATTGCCCTAGGCATGATCAGAATTTGGATCGTCGTGGTTCCCCAACCAATCTGTGTCCTTATGGAAACGCTTTCAGGAGCTATGCGAGGGTATGGTTACTCTTTACCACCTGCTCTAGTGACTTTAACTTGCGTATGCGTCATAAGAGTACTTTGGGTTTGGACTGCTTTTGCGATCGACCCTACATTTATATGTCTTATGTGGGTATATCCGCTTAGTTGGTTAGCGACGGCTATTGGTTTAAGTTATTTGTACTGGCGCTATCAGCAGAAACTTGAAAAAAGATTGGCTTTGCGTATATCGGTGGCATAAAAATTACCTTTAATTTCTAGTGGCTTTTGCTCTCTGTTTTCTACTGAGATGTACAAAAGACCCCTATACACTTTGTAGGTAGGATTTGTCTATTTACAAATAGTTATAGGGAATACTCTTAAGCCTTTTAGCTATTGAGAGGTATTTTGTTGAAGTCTTACAATTTGACTGGTATTTTTAGGGCGTTGAAAATCTATCTAGTCTGACAACCCCATGAACTATTCAGGCTTGCTAGTGACAATTAAGCCCGGTCACCTCGAAGAAACAATAGGACTTCTCAACAATATGGCCAACGTGGAAGTGCACCAAGTCCAGAAAGAAGCTTCCCGTTGCATTGTTGTAGCCGAAGCGGAAGACATCCAAAAGGAAACAGAGATATTTAAGGCTATTTCCGACACGCCAAATGTGGTTGATGTTTCATTAATTGTCCATCATTTCGAAGACTCGGCAGAACTAAAGCCTATAAAAAATTTAGAGAAGTTGACCCCCAACTTCTGATTTAAGGAGACTTTATGACGACTCAAATTCCCCAAGTTAAGCGTCGTGAGTTATTAAAGGCCGGTATTGCGGCCTCAGCTGCCATGACTGTTGGCATCCCCGTCTCTGAAGTTGCAAAAGCAGCAGCCGCTGCAGCTGAAGGCGGTATTACCTGGACTAAAGGCGTTTGCCGTTTCTGTGGAACTGGCTGCGGGCTTTCCGTCGGTGTTAAAGAAGGACGCGTAGTAGCTACTAAAGGCGATCCGGATGCCCCAGTAAATCGTGGACTGAACTGCATTAAAGGCTACTTTAATGCCAAGATCCTATACGGCCAGGATAGACTGACATATCCGTTAATGCGCCGTACTAATGGAAAATTCGATAAAAACGGAAAATTTGAAAAAGTAACCTGGAAAGAAGCCATGGATGAAATGGCTTCCCAGTTCAAGAAAGTTTATAAAGAAAAAGGTCCAACTGGCGTCGCCATCATTGGATCTGGTCAATATACGATTCCTGAAGCATATGCAGCTAGCAAGCTTGTAAAAGGTGGCTGGAGATCCAACAACCTGGACCCAAATGCACGTCTTTGCATGGCTAGCGCAGTAGTCGGCTTCTATCAAACATTCGGTATTGACGAACCCGCCAATAACTATTCAGATATTGAAAAGTGCAATGCTATCGTCCTGTGGGGCAATAACATGGCTGAAGCCCACCCCGTGCTGTGGTCACGTGTTGGCGATAGAAAGTTAACGCATAAAGAAACGAAGATTATCAATTGCACGACATATAAGAACATGACTTCTAATATGGCCGACAGCACGATTATCTTCAAGCCCAATACCGATCTAGCAATTGCCAACTACATCTTGAGAGAAATTGTCAAGCGTGATGCAATTGACCACGATTTCGTTGATAAACATTGCATTTTTGCTACCGGTAACATAGATATCGGCTACGGCATGCGCCCAACCGATAAATATGCATTCGAAGCAGAAAAAGACACTCAGGCTAAGCAGAACGTAATTAACCTAGATAAGTGGGAATCTATTGCTCAGGGTCGTCCAGAAATGGCTGGCAAACAGGTTGAGCAAAAGCAGCAGGGCGCTCCAGCTTCTGCTCATTGGCAAATTACTTTTGATGACTTTAAGCAGGGTCTAGAGCCCTATACCTTGGATTTCGTCGCGGAGCTCTCCAAAGGTGACCCAGACGAAGACATGGAAGAGTACAAGAAGAAACTAGTCGATCTCGCCGATACGATGATCGATAAGAAGAATGACCTGATCAGCTTCTGGTGCATGGGTGCCAACCAGCATCAGCGTGGCGTTTGGTTCAATGAGCAACTCTATGCTATCCATCTTCTTCTTGGCAAGCATGCGCGTCCTGGTAACGCCGCATTTTCACTAACTGGCCAGCCGTCGGCTTGTGGATCGGCTCGTGAAGTTGGTACTTTCTGCCATCGTTTGCCATCCGATACGCTAGTTGCCGCTAAGCCAGCCCGTGAAAAAGCCGAAAAGATTTGGGGTCTGCCAGAAAAGACCATCAATCCTAAGGTTGGTGCCGCATATATGGCAATCCTTCGTGGATTGGAAGACGATTCCATCAATTTCGTATGGACGCAAGTTGTCAATCCATTCCAGGCCGCTCCAAATAGCAACCACTGGCTAAAAGCCGCACGTCATCCGCAAAACTTTATTGTGGTAGCCGACGCTTATCCGACTTTCTCCTGCCAGTATGCAGACTTGATTTTGCCGTCAGCCATGATTTTTGAAAAATGGGGTCTTTATGGCAATGCCGAAAGAAGAACCCAAGGCTGGCAGCAGATGGCCAATCCACCGGGAGAAGCTCGTACAGACCTGTGGATGATGATGGAATTTGCAAAACGCATCAAACTAAAAGATGTTTGGGGCGAACAGAAAGTTCCAGGCCTTAAGGAAGAAGGCTATGAAGACGGCAAATTGCCGGATATCCTTCCAGCCGCTAGAAAGATGGGCTACAAACCAGATTCAACTTTGTATGAAGTTCTCTTTGCCCGTCCAGACTACATTAAGGTCCAATGGCCGGATAACGCCTTCGTTACAAAGATCAATAGTACTTGCCAGCCAGGTAAGCTCAAATGGTTCCCAGAGAAAGCCCTCTTTAACGAGTACAGGCAGTTCACGTTGGGTGATGGCCATGACTTGGCCGACTTCGATGTTTACTTGAATTCGGAAACTCGTGGCCTTATGTGGCCAGTCGTTGACGGCAAGGAAACTCAATATCGCTTTAATGAGAAATTCGACCCGTATGTCAAGGAAGGCGGATACGCTTTCTATGGCAAGTTATTTAAGGCTATTCCAACTGGTAACCTTAAAGGCGTTACAGATCCGAAGCCAGTACCACTGCCAAATAAAGCGAAGATCTTCTTCCGTCCATATGCAGCTCCGGTAGAGCAGCCAGACGAGAATTATCCACTTTGGTTATGCACTGGTCGTATCCTTGAACATTGGCACACTGGTTCTATGACAATGCGTGTACCAGAGCTTGAACGTGCGCAGCCTCATGCATTCCTCTATATGAATCCAGCCGATGCTGAAGCAAGAGGATTGAAGAATGGTGACTATGCCACCATTGAAAGCCGTAGAGGCAAGATTGACGCTATCGTGCAGACGAACCAGCGTAATTTCATGCCTAAAGGATCGACATGGCTAGCCTTCTTCGATGAGAAAGTTCAGACGAACCAGGTTGTGCTCGATAGCACCGACCCGCTTTCTGAAGCACCGGACTTCAAGAAGTCAGCTGTTAAGGTCTACAAAGCTGAAAAATAATAATTAACTAACTGAGGGGAGCAAATTCGCTCCCCAATTTACTCTTATGACTCAACCCAAGGCATCTAGAAGAGAAGTTTTAAGAAGAAGCGTACAGCTTGGAGCTGTTGGCGTTGGAATCGGTGTCTTCTGGGCTTTAGTAGTGCAACGGGTAGCTAAGGCAAACGAGTACGTGCCTCGGCCGCCTGGAGCGCTTCCAGAGAAGGATTTCACTGCCGTATGCAGTAAATGCGGATTATGCGTACAGGCGTGTCCATACGAGACGTTAGTACTCTCTCCATTTAATGGAATAGCAGCACCTGGGACTCCTGTTTTTGAACCTCGCAATGTCCCTTGCTATATGTGCCAGGACATTCCATGTGTTAAGGCCTGTCCAACAGGAGCACTTGATCCTGAATTTACGGATATTACAAAAGCAAAAATGGGAATTGCGGCGATTGACCACAGTACCTGCCTTTCCTGGCAAGGACTACGCTGCGAAATCTGCTATAGGGACTGCCCAGTACAAAATAAGGCCATTATTATCGAAGCGCAACCTCGGCAGATCAGTAAACACAGTATGTTTCTGCCTGTAATCCAGCCTGAGCACTGTACAGGCTGCGGCTTATGCGTCCATAGCTGTCCTACCGATATTCCTTGCATAAATATTATTGATCCAGCTAAGTTCCTTGGTAAGTTGGGGGACCACTACCGTCTAGGTTGGAAAGAAACCGACGACGCTCGTCCGATTCCAGAAGCCCCTATGGTTGATAGCGAAGGCAATGACAATGCGCCGGTGGGTGGATTGGATTATTTGAATTCTAGGTTGCCGCAATGAAAGATAAAGATAGGCCTATTAGGCATTTGCCTCCGCCAAAAACTTTTGGCCAGTGGTTATATCGATATCGCTATACGTGGTATCGCAGAATTTGCCAGTTTGCGTTGCTGGCTGCATTCATAGGTACTTTTCGTTGGGGCTGGGAAGCATTTGGCCACCCTCTTTTAGAAGGTGACTTATCGTTCTCCCGAATTCTTAATGTCGTTCCTCTGGCCGATCCCTTTGCAGCAATACAAAGATTTCTAGCTGAATATTGGCTTTCTCCTGAGACGCTCATTGCGGCTGGTCTAGTGCTGTTTATTTATCTGATCCTAAGTGGTCGCACGTTTTGCGCCTGGGTCTGCCCAATGAACCTAGTGACTGACTTTGCCTTTTGGCTAAGAACAAAACTAGGAATTAAGACGAACTGGATTTCCCTCCCATCGAGAACTCGATATTTACTCCTGATACTGTGCCTAATCCTTTGCCTATTAACTGGCCAGGAGGCGTTCGAGGCAGTAAGTCCGCAGGCACTAATTTGGAGAGAAGCGGTCTATGGAATTGGCATGGGCTTCTTTAGTGCGGTATTCGGAATTCTCGCCATTGATTTAGCCATCTCTAGAAGAGCGTGGTGCGGACACCTTTGTCCTCTCGGAGCCTTCTGGGCCGTTTGGGGTAAGGTAGGAGCAATCAAAGTTGCTTTCGACAATGACCTATGCACACGGTGCGGGGATTGTCTTAAGGTCTGTCCTGAGCCTCAGGTAATAGATTTCAACAAAATAGTCGATAGTGGAAATATTTCATCCGGCGAATGTACGAATTGCGGAAAGTGTATTGCGATTTGTCCCGAAAAATGCTTTAAATTTAGCTTTCGGTATAAAGTCCAGGACTGGCCGATCATTCCCATCAAGGAGAAGAAATAGAAATGAAAAAAATTATGCTTTTGGTCGCCTTGACCCTTGCTTGCGGCTATACCGTCGCGCAAGACCAACAAGCGAACCCTAATGCGTCCTTCACACCACCGATGATTCCTCATCCAGTGGCTAACTATCTTCCTATTACCCCCGACAAGAACATGTGCTTGATGTGCCATAAGCCTGCTGACGAACACGGGATGGCGCCTGCTCTTCCAGCTAACCATCTGGAAGATGGAAAGATTGCACCAAGCAGATACGAATGCATGATGTGCCATGCCGAGTCGCCTCATCCAGACGAAAAAGCCAACTAATACAGCCTAATTGGCAATGAATGAAAAGGGAGCTTTCGCTCCCTTTCCCTTTCCTTATAGTTGGATGTCGTTTTCCTTAACCCAAATCGCGGCTTCCACTCGGGAGCGGAAATTAAGCTTTTTCAAAACGTGCTTGACGTGTACTTTTACCGTTCCGTCCGAAATTCCCAGGTTACGGGCTATCACTTTATTGCTCTGCCCTGATGAAATTCCTTTAAGCACGGCGCGCTCCCTGTCGGTCAATGAAGCAATTGACCTTTCGGATGGACTATCTTGTTTCAGTACTGAAGCCAAAGCCGACATGAGAGACGGACTCAATACAGTAACGCCTTCAACTGCCCTCTTAAGACTTTCCAAAATTTCCGATGGCTCGAGGTCCTTTAACAAGTAACCGTCCGCACCGGATCGAATGGCTTGGAGAAGATCGGATGGCGAGTCCGAAACGGTAAGCATAATGACTTTGATCCCAGGATCATGTTTCTTGATAGCCGAAAGAATTTCTATACCGCTCGTTCCTTTCATGTTGAGATCTAGCAGGACAAGATCGGGATCAATTTTTCTTACGCCTTCCATTGCCGCATCGTACGTACCCGCTTCTCCAGCACAGTGGAACATTGGATCAAGTTGCAATAATTGAACCACACCCTTCCTAAATAGTGGATGGTCGTCCACCACTAGGACATTGCAGGAAGAAGAGTCAGTCATGGGATTGTGTACCAGAAGGTTTTACTGATCGGATTTGAATTTTAAACTTACTTGAACCCCGTGGGGTGATACTTCCGAGATGGCTACTTCGCCTCCAAGGGCTCGCGCTCGCTCCTCCATAATAGACATGCCAAAATGGCCTGCTTTACCTTTAACACCGTCTTCAAATCCCACGCCGTTATCGGTGACTGTAAGGGTAATCATGCCGCCTTCACCTTGGGTGATGGAGACTTTTACAAAGCTGGCATGAGCGTGCTTTTCAATATTCGAAAGAGCTTCCGAGAGGATCTGAAGCAGATGCACTTGTTTATTAGTATTGATTTCAAGCCCAAAAAGCCAGTTTTCGTAGCTGTATTCAATGCCGGAACGCTCATGGAAGGTTTCCAAAGTATTTCTAAGAGCTTCTCTAAGGCTTGTTGAAGTGGGTTTAATACGGAAAGTAGTAAGAACTTCTCTGAGCTGCCGATAGGCCGTTGCTACGCCGTTCTTAAGATCCCCAATAATTTCCTTGACTTCGGAATCAGACGATTTTCGGTCAATTGCGTACGTTAACCTGGTCAACTGGATCCGGGAATAGGCAAGCGACTGTGCAATGGAGTCATGGAGTTCCCTAGCAATAGTGGATCGCTCCTCGAAAATCGCAAGCCGATAGCCTTCATCTTTCTTACTTGCGTTCTCTAAGGCAGTAGCAAAAATTTCTCCGATATTTCTCAGAAGTTCCGAGTCGGTTTCGATGATGGTCGGATCAGGAGCCGCAACCACTAAATTGCCCAGGCTTTTAGAACTATTGGCAATCGGAATGCTAATGAAAGTATCCCCATCGCTAACTTGCAGGGAAGGGCGGGTTTGTTCCGGTTCTATTCCACTTAGGATTTCTGTTAGTTGAGCGACTTTCTTTCCTGGCGACTCCTTTGCACCTTTCCAACCGGCTGTTGCGGCCGCATAGCCTCCACCTTCTCCTTGAGTTTTTAGTACAAGAAATGCGCTTGGCGCCATAAGGTACTCTCTAACCATATCAACAGCTTTATTAAGATCCTTCTGTGAGATCTCCAAAGTCTGGCTAAAGAGGCTCCTTAGGCCGAATAGTAGATTTAATGTCTTATTTCTCTTATCCAAGTCGATCGTTTTCTCTCGGACTTGCTCTTCAAGGGAAGCGTACATCCTGGCTAAATCTTCGACCATGTAGTTGAAACTATCTGACAGGTTGCCAATTTCGTCTTTTTTCTTATAAGGAGAACGCGCGGTGAAGTCTCCTCTTCTGACGCATGCCGCCGCATACGCTAGCTGGGCTAGAGGTCCAAAGAAAACACGCTGGAAGTACCACAAGATAAGAGTGCCAATTAGCAAGGCGACCACCATGGTGACGATAAGGCCGGTTCTTATCCACAGCATGCGGGTTTCAAGTTCTCGCTCAAGGTCGTAGACGAAATGATCGATGTCGTCTACAAAAGACGGCACATAGTTTAAAAACGCATTGGCATTCTCTGGATTGGAAATGGCGGCTTGAGCTAAAGGCAATATCCGATTAGTAAATTCGGAATGAATTTTCATATAGCTTTGCCGTAGCGGTTCGTCAGGATTAGTTGGCAGACCTCCAGTCAAACCAGGGCTAAGAAGCCTTCTTTGAAATTCTGCGACTTCCGCTGAAATCTTGTCTTTTCTTTCATTAAATGGAAGATTGACTGATTGAGCTACGGTCAGGGCAGTAGCGTAGGTTTGCATACGCAAGGAACCTGATACGTTAATTGCACTGCCTTTACCGGTGCTCTGTTCGCTTAAAAGAAAGAAATAAAAGACAAAGAATGCTGCAAATAGGCTAATTAACGTAATAACAGTCGCAAACTTTAGGAAAAGCTTCTTACGTCTGATGAATTTTATAAGTTCAGAGTAGTTCACCACCCACCCCAATTATTAAAGGCATTAGGCTAAATTTATGCCTACTAGCCCGAATACTTATACTTATTTGATGCCGTTGACAGGGAAGGTCTTGACAGCTGTCCAAAGTACTTCCGCACCTTGTAGGAAGTCTTCTATCTTCATTTCTTCGTGCGGATTATGAGAACCCTTCTGATTAGCTACAAATATCATAGCGGCCGGTATGCCAAGTTTGCCAAATACCACAGTGTCGTGGCCTGCTCCAGACGGCATGCGCCTCGCCTTTATTTCGGCTGCTTGTGCGGATTTATAGAGATGCTCGCTAAGTTCGCCATGGATTTCTAGAGGTTCACTGACAATTAAATCATCAAATTCAAATTTGACGCCACGCTTTTCACCAATTTTCTTTGCTTCCGAAAGCAGAAGGTCGTGGAAGCCTTCCAGTGTTTTGCGGTGCAATGAACGGATATCAACGGAAAAGCTTACTTCGCCCGGCACAATGGCAATAGCGGAAGTCGGCGAAGTATGGACCACACCGATAGTAAAGACTAAATCCGCTCCTTTTCTCAACCATTCGTCCCAGTAGCAATCCATTTTGTAGGCAAGTTCTGCCATTGCAAGGACGGCATCGTGACGAAATTGCTTATCCACTGCTCCTGAATGAGCTGTCTCGCCAATGCATTTAATGGTTTTATGTCTAAAGTTGCCCCGGATGCCAGTGACAATTCCAACACGAATATCGGAAGAATCTAAAGTCGCGCCTTGTTCAATATGGAGTTCAAGGAAAGCGGCTATTTTGCCTAGATCGACAACCGGTTTACCAGTGGTTAAATCATCGGGGTTGAATCCACATTCCCGGATTGTTTCGGCCAGGGTCTTGCCATTGGAGCGATGCTTAAGCGCTAGGTCTTTTTCCGTTAATTGTCCTGTTAAGCCTAAAGAGCCGACGTAGCATTTTCCAAACCAGGAGCTTTCTTCCATACGCATCATAAGGACCGTATAGTCTCGCTCAGGTACATAGCCCGTATCCTTCATCCATTTTGCAACTGATAGGGCAGCCAAAATACCTGCTAGGCCGTCGTAGTTGCCACCTTGAGGAACTGAGTCGGCATGAGAGCCGCTAACAAGCGCAGGCAAATCCCTATTTTTACCGGGTAGTGTCATCCACACATTTCCAGCTTTATCAGTGGCAATTTCCAGCCCGAGTTCTTGGCCAATGTTTTTTAAGTAATCCAGAACTTTGGTTTCCATGGCTGAATAGCCTTGCCTAGAAACTCCAATGCCATCTTTTGACATTTCTCTGACATCGTCAAAGCATTTTTTCGCAAAGTTATAGTTGTGTTCTTGAAACGGAGTTAGCACTTTACTTCCTCTTAGTAGCGAGAATTGATTGCCCCAAAGCGGGAACGGTTTGATTTAACGGCTAATTTTAGAATATCCGCTTTAGTTAGGGCAGAATCAAAATCGCTAGCGCTTCCAAAATCAAAAGTGGCTTTTCTTTTTACTTTCCCTGTCTTAGAAGTAGATCGGTAAGCTTTCCCTCCGAACTAGCAAGACTGAACCTTGGAGAAGCGCTGTTATGAGAAGCGAGACGAAGTTGAAGCACGGTAGCAACCAACTAACCTACTGATGGCTTTATTGCAGTTATCCTAAATTTGCCTTTTTAGAGACCTAGAGACCTAGAAATTGGTAAGTAGCTACTTACTTGCCCAATCATTAGTAAATACCCTCCAGTCTTGGCAGGAATAAGTACAATTTGCTGAAGTTTAAATAGAGAAAAGCGCCTTCGACTCTTTTGTTCAGGCGCACTGAATTCCTAACTGGAATCGACTAATGCAAGAGGAGCGACATGACAGACTATCAAAAACTACTTGTTGAACAACGCCGGGAACTCCACCAATGGCCGGAAGAAGGCTGGACCGAGTTCTGGACGACAGCATATATTGTGCGCAAGCTTCGGGCTCTTGGCTATGAAGTTTTGACAGGCAAGAAGATTATTGCTGAGGATCGCGTATTCGGACGCGATCAAAAGCTCGTTGATGCCGCCATTGAAGCGGCTCTCGGTAGAGGTGTTGAGCAAGCCTTAATCGACGAAATGGAAGGATATACAGGCTGTGTAGGTATCCTAGATACCGGTCGTCCTGGTCCTACAACTGCCTTTAGGTTCGATATCGATTGCATTTGCGTTAGAGAAACCGATGATCCTAATCACATTCCAAATAAGGAAGGTTTCCGTAGCCAACATGATGGCTTTATGCATGCTTGCGGGCACGATACCCACATTTCCATCGGCCTTTCCGTAGCTCGCTGGATTGCGGAACATAAAGACGAACTAAAAGGCAAATTTAAGCTGGTCTTCCAACCAGCCGAAGAAGGCGTTCGTGGAGCTTCGGCCATTGCTGGTTCTGGAATAGTCGATGATGCCGATTACATGGTTGGTAGCCATATCGCATTTATGGCCGATACAGGCGAAATAGTAGCTGCGCCTTATGGGCTGCTATGCACTTCCAAGTTCGATGTGTTTTATAAAGGCAAACCCGCTCATGCAGGTAAAGAACCAAATGCCGGGCGTAATGCCCTAGCGGCCGCCTGCAACGCAGTTGTGCAAATGATGGGAATTCCTAGGCACGGCGGTGGCATGACTCGTATTAATGTCGGAACCTTAAAAGCCGGTGAAGGCCGTAACGTAATTCCAGCCACTGCCCACATGGCCTTGGAAGTGAGAGGTGAAACAAGCTCCATTAATCAGTACATGGTCGATCAAGTCATGCAGATCGTCAAAGGTATTGCAATTGGTTTTGATGTTGAGTATGAAGTTAAGCAGATGGGCGCTGCTGTCGATTTTACTAACGACAAGGAGATGACTGACCTTATTATCCAAGTAGCGGAAACGGTGCCTGGCGTTCACAAAATCATTCCTGACGGAAATTTTGGAGGCTCTGAAGACTATTCCATCCTTGGCCGTCGAGTTCAGGAGCATGGCGGAAAGGCTGCTTTCTTCATTTGCGGCGCTAATAGGAAATCAGGTCATCACCAATATGACTTCGATGTCGATGAAAGCGCGATGATCAATGGCCTAAATATGTATAAAGGCATTGTTGAAAGGCTTAACAAGTAAATTTGCCGGCTGTATTGACGGCAAGCAGATAGAGGCCAAGTAACTGATAGGTTCTTAGCCTTAAAGACTAACAAAGAAAAACAAAGAAAAACTCCAGCATATGCTGGAGTTTTTCTTAATGATGGATATTAATCAGAAGACCGTTTCAAATTAATCATGAGGAGTCTTCAGACGATCTGGCCACCAGGCAGGATAAGGTTCAGTCTGAGGTGTCTGTAACCAGCCAGGAACGTAATGCTTTTCAGCATAGCCGTTTTCTACCGCTTCAACGCCGCTGAAGTAGTAACCCATGATGGTGCAGCTTCCTAATGCGATCATGAAGATGATCAGGCCCCACATTACCTTGCGAAGCACTAATCTAGCTTCGTTGGACGGTCCAATCCACTTCATGCACAGACGGTATAGACCGATCATGCCATGGAACTGAGTAACGATCAGGAAGAGGAAGACAACCCATAACCAGGAGTTGTAGACTACTAGACCGCTATCGTATGGACCAATTTCACCTGGATTCATAAGCATTGGCAGAATATGCCAGAAGACTAGGCCAGTCAGTATTACGCCGGTCAGGAACTGAATCCACCAAAGAGTGGTGTCCTCATGGCGCAGAAGACGATAGTGACCGCGCATGACCATGAAAGCTTTAAGGTTTGACGGGAATTTGCGCACTGCAAGACACATGTGGATGATGACTAGTACGGCAATAGTGCCGATAAAGGCGACGTGCATCCACAAATGCTCTTCACCGTCAATAAAGTAGCCACCTGTTAAAGCGACAAGAGACCAGAAAGTATCTTTGCCAATCAGGATGGAACTCGTAAATGCTATGTGGCAGAAAAGGAATAGTCCGAGAATTAAACCAGTCACGCTCTGCAACACGTCGGCCCAAGCGTAGCAACCACAAGTGCCTTTGGCTTCAGCAAGACCTACACCTTGGATCACGGTCTTTGCCGAAGGGGTCACGGAATACAGATGGGAGACGTCCTTGAAGTCATCA
This sequence comes from Burkholderiales bacterium, assembly GCA_021205255.1. Taxonomy (GTDB): domain Bacteria; phylum Pseudomonadota; class Gammaproteobacteria; order Burkholderiales; family Burkholderiaceae_F; genus JAJPXW01. The sequence goes on along the minus strand of JAJPXW010000351.1, from coordinate 824 downwards.
GCCATGATTAAACCTTTTATAAATTCATAAAATGATTGAGATGGGCTTATGATGCTTCAATCCTTAAGATTAATAATCTCTGAAGTCATAAGAAATGGGGAGCTCAGCTCCCCAAGTCGAACAAAGTCTTAATTTTATAGGTATAAATACTAATTTATTTTTAGAAATGCACCTATTTGGTGCCAAAGATGCGGTCCCCGGCATCTCCGAGGCCAGGTAGGATGTAGGCGTTCTCATCGAGCTTCTCATCCAAGGCAGCCGTATATAAAGGAATTTGCGGATAATGCTTCTGGAATACTTCAACTCCTTCGGGAGCTGCTACTAACGATAGGAAAACGATATCCTCTGGTTTCACACCGTGCTTTACTAATGTATCGATCGCTGCCACGGCTGAATACCCAGTGGCAACCATAGGGTCGGCAATAATAACTTTTCTATTAGAGAGATTTTTAGGAAGTTTGACAAGATATTCGACAGGACGATGGTCTGGTCCGCGGTAAAGTCCTATATGACCCACGCGTGCTGATGGCATTAAATCAAGCAAGCCATCACTCATTCCTAAACCCGCTCTGAGCACTGGAACGATGACTAATTTCTTGCCGGCAAGAAATTGTGCTTCGCATTTGCAAAGTGGGGTTTCTATTTCTCTAGTTTCCAGCGGTAGGTCGTGCGTTACTTCGTAGCCGAGAAGATAAGTAAGCTCTCGAAGCAGTCTGCGAAAAGAGTTTGACGGGGTCTCCTTTTCCCTCATTGTGCTCAGCTTATGGGTCACAAGAGGATGATTAACGATAAAGAGATTTGGGATTCTGGGGTCTTTATTCATG
>JAJPXW010000272.1 GCA_021205255.1 Burkholderiales bacterium | reverse complement strand
GTCTGAGAACAAGCCGACATCATTAAGTTCGACGATGCAACCTTTTTCAATTGACTGACGCATCCCATCGGAGTCGACTGTCTGCACTCCAAATACTTTAATCTCCGGATAAAGGGCTTTTATATAAACGGCAATTCCAGAAGCGAGACCGCCTCCACCTATTGGCACAAAGACGGCATCCATTTTGCCGCCTTGCTTTTGAGCTTGCCGGATGATCTCCATGGCTATGGTGCCTTGGCCGGCAATCACTTCTGGATCGTCAAATGGCGGCACTGGAGTTAAACCTTCTTTTCTACGCAGTTCCTCGGCATAGCTAGCGGCATCGGAAAAGGAATCTCCATGAAGAACCACTTCTCCACCTAGGCGGCGCACAGTATTGACCTTTAGGGTAGGAGCGGTAATTGGCATGACAATGACTGCCCGGCATCCTAATTTCGAAGCCGCAAGGGCAACGCCTTGTGCATGATTGCCGGCACTAGCCGCAATAACTCCTCTCTCTCTTTCCTCCGGGGTAAGTTTTGCCATTTTGTTATAAGCGCCCCGAAGCTTGAAACTAAAGACGTCTTGTAAATCCTCCCTTTTAAGAAAAATCGTGTTTTTAAGTCTTTGAGATAAAAGGGTGGCCTTATGTAGAGGAGTTTCCCGTGCAACATCATATACATCCGCTTTTAGGATGCGAGTCAAATATTCCTGTTCAAGCATTTGAGTGAAAAGCCATGGGCTGATTTATGCGCCGGTAAAAATATCATTGAGAGCGTATTAATAGCTGAAATTAGGAAACTTTGTTACAAAGTTTTGGCACAATGGGAGCATTTAGTAAATGTACTCCTCCTTATTCAAGGAAATTTCAGCCACAAAACTTAAAATCTTCAGACTGCCCCAATTTTCGAAAAATAAAAGGACAATGAGTAATACTGCCACTGCAACTGCTGTTCAAGAGACACCCCAGCGCAGGGTGCGCGAAATACCCTATAACTACACCTCGTATTCAGATAAGGAAATTGTCGAAAGGCTATTAGGAAAAGAAGCCTGGCAGATTCTAGAGGATCTTAGGGATCAACGCAGAACTGGCCGCTCGGCAAGAATGCTGTACGAAGTTCTTGGAGATATCTGGGTAATTCAGCGTAATCCTTATCTCCAAGAGGATATGCTCTATAACAAGAAAAGACGTACTCAGCTTGTCGACGCTCTCTACCACAGAATAAATGAAATAGAAAAAAGAAGAGACCACTCTGGCTCCGTAAATGATGCCAAGGTTGGTGTTTTAATTGAGAAAGCTCTTCTTACAGTAGAGAAGTTCAAAAGTTCTTTTGAACGTAGCTGGGACTTTAGAAAGCTAGTCCTCAAGAAATTAAAAAAGCATACCAACGCAGCCAATATCCGTTTTGATGGTTTTTCAAAAGCTAGCCATGTGACCGATGCCACTGACTGGAGAATCCATTATCCATTCGTTGTCATATTTCCAGATAAAGAAAGCGAAATTCCTGGAATAGTCCGCGCATGTACAGAGCTTGACCTAACGATTATTGCCCGTGGAGGTGGTACGGGATATACCGGCGGTGCCGTTCCTCTGCACGCTAAAACTGCCGTTATCAATACGGAAAAGCTCGATAAGATCTCCAATGTCGAAATGAAGGTGCTTGACGGCCACACTGAAAACACTGCGACGATTTTTGCCGAAGCTGGTGCAATTAATAAGACAGTGGCGGAAAAAGCTGCCTCTGAAGGTTGGATTTTTTCTGTGGATCCAAACTCCAACTACGCATGCACAATTGGTGGAAATATTGCGGAAAATGCCGGCGGTAAGAAAGCAGTCCTTTGGGGTACGGCAGCCGATAACCTTAGCTGGTATCGTATGGTCGGACCTAACGCTGAATGGATAGAAGTAACTCGTCTTGACCATAACTTAGGAAAGCTTCACACCGAAAAAGAAGTGGCTTTCGAAGTGGCCTATAAAGAAGGTAAGAAAGATCCGGAAAAAGCACCGGTTATCCGTTCGGAAGTCATAAGGTTCCCAGGCTCTATTGTCCGTAAACCTGGCTTAGGGAAAGATGTCACAAATAAATACCTTGGTGGCTTGCCTGGTCTTCAGAAAGAAGGCTGCGACGGGATAATTACTTCGGCCCGATTCATATTGCATAAGATGCCGCCGGTTACTGAAACCGTCTGTATGGAGTTCTACGGAGCTGCAAGCAATGCAGGTCCCGCAATTTACGCTATTAGCCAGCTTCTTGAGTCTCACCCTGATGGCGTCATGCTTGCTGGCCTAGAGCATCTTGACGACCGCTATCTGCATGCAATTAACTACGCTCCAAAAAGCCATCGCGGAGGCTACCCGAAAATGGTTATTGTCGGTGACATCATTGGCAATGACGAGGCTTCTATCGCTAAGCAAATTGAAAAAATAAAACAAATAGCGGCTAAACGAAGCGGGGCGGGTTTTGTTGCCAAGACTCCAGAAGGACGCCATCAGTTCTGGGCTGAGCGTTCAAGAACATCGGCAATATCCAAGCACACTAACGCTTTTAAGCTTAACGAAGACATAGTTATTCCTTTGGATAAGATCGGTGAGTACACCGATGCTTGCGAACTCTTCAATATTCAGTGCTCTATTTCCAATAAGTTGGAGATGATCGACGAAGTTGAAAAGTACCTTAATGGACCAATCCAATTAGGGAAACTTGCCGTTTCGTCGCAAGGATTTACCCAAGAGGAGCTTCTTAGCCAAAGACATTCCTCCGCAATCAAGCTTCTTGAAACAGTAAAGAAGCAGTGGACCTATATCCTCGATAACCTGTTTCTGCCGAAAGAAGAGGCTGTAGAGCAATTAAGAAAACTTGGCAGGGAAGTTGAAGACAAAGACATTTCCGATTCCTCTTATAAAACTTTACTCGACTTAGTTCAGAACCATAAGATTCGAGTTTCCTGGAAGAAAGAAATCATTACGCCTCTCTTCAAGCTCTATGGCGGTGATGCTTTCGAGACAGTACGTGAGAATGTCAAAAAGATTCACGACAAAGTTCTCAGAGGCCGAGTGTTCATTGCACTGCACATGCACGCTGGCGATGGAAACGTCCACACAAATATTCCAGTGAACTCCGATAACGTAAAAATGCTTCGTACAGCCAATGAAGCAGTTGCCTACGTTATGCGAGTCGCTAAGAGATTGGGTGGGGCAATATCCGGGGAGCACGGAATTGGGCTAACTAAAATCGAGTTTGTGGAACCTGGCGAGTTGGACGATTTCTATCAGTATCTAGAAAAAGTTGATCCCCATGGTCATTTCAATAAAGGCAAGCTAAGACCGGAAGCTAATCTTTCTCTAGCCTATACGCCAAGCTTTAACCTGCTAGGGCACGAGTCGTTAATTCTGCAAAATAGCGAACTTAAGCAGATTTCCGATGAGATTAAGACTTGTCTGCGTTGCGGTAAATGTAAACCCGTCTGCTCCACGCACGTGCCAGGAGCAAACTTGTTGTACTCGCCACGCAATAAGATCATAGTGACTTCTCTTTTAATAGAGGCATTCCTCTATGAGGAGCAGACTAGACGTGGAGTCTCACGCAAGCATTACATAGAACTAGCGGATTTAGCCGATCATTGCACTGTCTGCCAAAAGTGCCAAAAGCCTTGTCCAGTTAAGATCGATTTTGGCCATGTGACAATGCTTACTAGGAACATGCTCCACCGCTTGGACAAGGAGCACAGTAATCCTGTGAAATATGCTGGTCTGAAATTCCTTGAAGTGGAAAATCCAATTGTTGTGCGTGGAATGCGCAAAGCCATCATTCAAGGTGGCTTCAAGGCCCAACGGATGGCAGCCGATGCTTTAAAACTGCCGGCCATGGGTTCGGCTAAGCACCCTGGATTCAGCACTGGACGCCCTGCATTAAAGGACGAAGTTATACATTTGGTGAACCGTAAGCTTCCAAAGGTGAGGGTGCCGACCACTTCCCGTAAATTATTGGGAATTGAAGAACAAACATATGTGCCTATTGTGCGAAATGCCAAAAGGGACGAAAAGGAAACCGTCTTCTATTTCCCAGGATGCGGCAATGAAAGACTGTTCTCTGAGATTTCGATTGCAGTTCTAGGCATGTTGCAGGATCTCGATATTCAGACAGTGTTGCCTCCCGGCTATCTTTGCTGTGGCTACCCGCAGGCTGGTAACGGTCTGAAACAGAAGAGCGAAGATATAGTGACCCATAACCGAGTTCTCTTCCATCGAGTAGCTAATACCCTTAACTACAAGGATATAAAGACAGTTCTAGTCAGTTGCGGAACTTGCCTGCATCAGCTAAAGGAATATAACTTCGAGAAGATATTTCCAGGGTGCCGCGTAATGGATGTTCACGACTTCCTAAAGGAAAAAGGGATTAGTTTCCAAGGATTACCTAACACTAGGTATATTTATCATGATCCTTGCCACACACCGCTAAAAGAAGGTGTCCCCATTAAGACAGTTAATGCTGTCTTTAAACCTCAGGATGGTAGTAGCGTCACACTTTCCGACAGATGTTGTGGAGAAAGCGGAACGTTTGCAATCGGACGTCCCGATATCTCCAGTCAGGTCCGATTCGCTAAAGAATCGAGCTTGAAGGAAGCTGTCGCACAGCATCGAAAGGATGGGTTTACTGGGGATATTAAAGTCCTCACTACGTGTCCTGGATGTCTGCAGGGTATTGATAGGTATTCAAGCGCCGTCAAGGCAAAATCTGAGTTCCTCATTGTTGAAATGATGACTGCCAAGTACGGTAAGAATTGGATGCAGCAAGCGATTTCTAAAATAAAGGACGGTAATCTAGAGAAGGTGCTTCTATGACGGATACAAAGAGTGAAGGCGCTTCTGTGACAGATAAAGATTGCCCGCTGTGCAATCCTAAAGACGAGGAAGTAATTTTCAACAACGACCTTTTCAGGCTAGTTTACGTTCACGATAAGGACTATCCTGGCTATCTTCGTTTGATTATGAATAAGCACGTCAAGGAGATGTCGGAACTAACTCCTGACGAAACTAAGCAAGTCATTGCCACTTTGCGCAAAGCGGAAAAAGTGCTTATAGATGTCCTTGATCCTACAAAGGTCAATTGGGAGCAGTTAGGAAATATAGTTCAACACCTTCATTGGCATCTAATCCCTAGATTTGAGGACGATCCTACTTTTCCGAATCCTATCTGGAGTCTTCCGCAAAGACAGACTCCCGAGGCTGTTAAGCAACAGAGGCAGGACTTGGCGAAAAAAGCTATTTCTAGAATAAAAGACACTTTCTTTAAGAGTCCCCACCCTGAGGATTTAGCGTTAAGGGACGAAGCTTATGAGGATTCGGATCCAGATCCGGATTCTAGTAATTCAGCTTCTAAGCATTCGAATTCTGGTAACTCAGACTCTAGTAACTCAGCTTCCTAGAATCTCTTGCACTTAAGCCCAGAAAGACTACTTAATTAATCTTTCTGGGTTTTATGGTGCTGTCTTTCAAGGCGTTTCCTAATAAGTGCTTCCTTTACGGGAGGGCTCACGAAATCGTCTAATTCCCCACCCATCAAACCTATTTCCCTAACAAAAGTTCCACTAACAAACTGATACTGCACAGCAGGGGTAAGGAAAATAGTATCGACATTTGGCATCAACATTAAATTCATGCCAGCCATTTGGAATTCATATTCAAAGTCGCTTACTGCTCTAGCTCCACGAATTATGCAGGCCGAGTGGTGGGTTTTGATAAAGTCGACTAGAAGTCCGGAAAATCCTTGCACTTCAACATTAGAAATGTCCTTGGTGACTTCTTTAGCTAACCTGATCCGTTCATCAAGGGTAAATAAAGTTCCTTTCTTTTTGCTTTCCGCAACAGCCACAATAATTTTTGGAAAGAGACTTGCCGCTCGCCTAATGATGTCTTCATGCCCTTTGGTTATGGGATCGAATGTGCCTGGATAAGTTACGTTAATCATATTGACTCGATTGGTTTGGCTAAAAGCATATGGGAGAATCCGGCTTTACCTCTTTTAAAGGCTGTAAGGCCAGTCCGGATCAATTTCGATTCTTCTATTTCTGTTGGACTTTCAATGTAGACGATTCCGTCTGTCGCTAGATAAGGTCGAATAAGGCGAGCTGCCTTAAGTTGTAAATCCAGCTTAAAGGGAGGGTCGATAAAAACCATATCGAAAGGAGAGTTTTCTTTAAGAGCTCCTAGTTGAGCAAAAGCGTCTCCAATCACGACATGCGTGTCGTCTTCGGCATGCACCTTCTGAATGTTCTTCTGAATATGACGAGCTACTGCTGGATTCTTTTCTATTAGGAGAGCGCTAGCGCCACCACGACTCATCCACTCAAAAGAGAGAGCTCCTGAACCACTAAATAAATCTAGCGCCTTTTTGTCTTCAAAAGTACCAAAGTAATTAGTTAGCCAAGCAAATAAGGTTTCGCGCTGACGACTTCCGGTAGGACGCAGCCCCTCAACGTCAAGGACGTCCAGTAAAGACCTTTTCCACTTACCTCCGATGACTCTAATTTTTCCTTTTGTGGTCATTTATTAGCGATTAGAAAAATTTATCTTGTGTTGATGGGCAATGGAGAACAGGCACCTCCATTGTTAAAAGCCAGAAGCTGCCGTACTGCGCATGGCAGTTTTTTCGACATGAAAATTCTATCCTCTTGGAGGGGATAAGGAAGAGATAGTGCGTACTGACTTAATAGGTCTAGCGATATTTAAGGATAGTTATTTACTGTTGCACTATTACAGTGAAGCTAAAACCTCTGTAGCGATTAGTCAGGCAACTTGGACAATTAAAGCTTGGGTGAAGTCAGAAGTTGAGTTGTACTCGGAATATCTTTAAGGCATAAATTTTGGTATTGAGTTCCTGGGCATTATGGATTTATAAATTAAAGGTTGATTTCGGCTAGCCAGTACAAAATCCTTAAAATTGAAAACATGCTAAATCTTTTCTATTTACGAACTTAGGATTGAATCTGCAGTTAAAGGAATATTTTCAAAGCGGGGAGAAAGGCTGTTTCATAGAGGGTTATCCGTTAACCTTCAACAAAAATTGGGGACTAGAAGCTATTTTTTGAAAATTATTCCTCTGATAATTGGTACACTTTGACAATTTATGCCTGATAACCTATTTAAGTAAAAGATGGATATCAACAAAAAGGAAAAAAAGGGATGGATGGGCAGGCTTAAGGCAGGCCTGAAGAAAAGTCGTGACAGTTTGGTAGGCATCTTTACTGGCGGTGAAGTCGATGAAGACTTTTTAGAAGAGTTGGAGTATGCCTTAATTAGCGCAGATGTCGGCGTGGATGCTTCTACTACCCTTATGAGCCAGCTACGTGAGAAGATTCAATATTCAGGGATACAGGCTCAAAGCGAAGCCAAGCGTCTACTCCGCGACTTGATTGTCGACATGCTTAAGCCCTCCGAAGCAACTCCGGATTTGGATTCCCATAAACCACTGGTGTGGATGCTATGCGGTGTAAATGGAGCGGGTAAGACTACTTCAATAGGGAAACTAGCCAAGTATTTTGCCGAAGAGAATAAATCGGTTCTATTAGCTGCCGGCGATACTTTCAGAGCGGCTGCCCGGGAGCAATTGGAAGTTTGGGGCGAACGCAATAAGATTGAAGTGATCTCCCAAGAAAAAGGAGATCCTGCAGCGGTGTCCTACGATGCCGTCGTGTCGGCTCGGAAAAAGGGAACCGATATCGTCATGGTCGATACGGCCGGACGTCTACCAACCCAAACTAATTTAATGAATGAGCTTTCGCGCATTAGAAGAGTGCTTGGTAAAGCCATGGAGGGAGCTCCGCACGAAGGTATTCTGGTACTAGACGGAACAAATGGCCAAACCGCAAAGCTGCAACTAAAGAACTTCGATAGTTTTGCAGGATTAACGGGACTGATAATAACTAAGTTGGACGGCACTGCCAAAGGTGGCGTTTTAATAGCCTTGGCAGCTTCTAGAAAAGATCCTCTGCCAATTTATTTCATTGGCGTAGGAGAAAAAATAGACGATCTCCAACCCTTTAATGCGCTCGAATTTGCAAATGCGCTACTTGGTATGGATTAAGGAAAATAATAATGAGACTAGCTGCAGTTGATTTAGGATCAAATAGTTTTCACTTGGAAATTGCAAAAGTCGAAAACGACATGATTCTTTCGGAAGGAAGCTGGAAAGAAGTAGTCAGGTTCGCCGCAGGCATTGATGCGGATGGCAATTTAACAGCGGAAGCCCAAGATAGGGCACTAGCGGCATTAGCCAGAATTGCAGAAAAAATTAAAGGATTTCCTCGTAAGCAAGTTCGCGCGGTAGGAACCCAGACGATGCGATCCGCACACAACTCGCACCAGTTCGTGCTAAAAGCTGAAAAAGTATTGGGTTGCCCAATAGAAATTCTTTCCGGAATCGAAGAAGCTCGCCTAATTTATAAAGGTTGCAGTTTTGCATTGCCAGCGAGCAAAGCGAAAAGATTGATCGTAGACATCGGAGGAGGCTCCACTGAGTGCGTAATTGGAAGAAAGCATGATGTAATGGTTGCGGAATCTTTCCATGTCGGTTGCGTCAATACCACTGTAAGGTTCTTTAAAAACGGAAATATTTCCCATTCCAACTTCCACAAGGCGCTTTTAGATATTGAATCGACTTTAGAAGGTGGCGTCAATAAATTAATCACCTGTGGCTGGGATGAAGCCTACGGTTCCTCTGGAACGGCAGATGCTATTTCCGAAATTATGAGAGCAAGCGGGTGGTCTGACGGAACTATTACGTTGCCTTTATTAAAGAAGATGCGAGACGGCATGATAAAAGCCGGTTCTCCATCCAAATTTGATTTCCTAGGGTTACGTGAAGATCGCCGGGAGGTTCTTGCTGGCGGTGTAGCCGTCATGATGGCCGCATTCGAAAAGCTCAACATCACTGAGATGCGATATGCGGAAGGGGCTTTGCGCTATGGTCTGCTCCAAGACCTAGCTGGCCGCAAGATGGAAAAGGATCCTCGTAATAGTTCGGTGAACTCTCTTCTTGAGCGTCTAAATGCTGATAAAGCGCAAGCGGCTAGAACAGAAAAAATTGCAGTAGCTCTATTTAAAGAGCTAAATCCCGAAGCAGAGAAAGAGGCTGTTAAGGAATTGCGCTGGGCTACCGAAATGCATGAAGTTGGACTTAGCGTCTCCCGTAGCGACTACCACAAGCATAGCGCCTACCTTATTCTCAATAGTGAAATTCCTGGCTTCTCAAGATCGGAGCAGGAGAAGCTAGCTGGCATCGTGCTCGGTCACCGCGGCAGTTTAAAGAAAGTGTCTGCGTTGCTCGAGGATCGGGAAACTGCAGATATGATATTTTGTCTGCGGTTAGCTGCAATTTTGGCTCATGCTCGCAATGATGAAGAGCTTCCATTGATAAAATTAGTTGCAGGCCCAGGAAGTTTTACGCTCAGCATTCCGCAGGTTTGGCTAGATGCCCATCCATTGAGTGAATATTTAATCGCTCAGGAAAAAGACATTTGGGCCAAGGTTGGTTTTGTAGTTAATTTCTACGGCAGATGACTCAGAAAAATAAGAGGCTGTTGGCGTTAAGCGAAATTCCGCGCAGCCGGAGAGTGGCTGGTGGCGGTAAACCAGTATCCCTTGAAGTCTATGAGGGGGATTTCATATTGCTGCGCGGTGCCAATGGAACAGGAAAAACTTATTTGCTGAACCTTATGGCGGGACTAGTGCTTCCCTTTGCTGGCGAGGTGGTTCTGGGAACTAAGAACTTAGCCGGCATGACAGATAGCGAAAGATTAGCTTGGCGCAGGAATATTGGGCTGATTCCAACGCATACGGAATTATTCCCAAACTACACGACTTTGGAAAATATTCAGGTGGCCGCCCAGCTAGCAGGAATAGATAGCGAAGAAGCACTTGATTTCTCCCAGGAAAGTGCTGAACTGTGTGGGCTAAAGGATGTTATGAATCGCTCCGTCAACACACTTTCAAGAGGACAAAGGAAGCGCGTTGTTATTGCGCGGGCATTAGTCGGTAGACCGAATCTTATTCTTGCAGACAATCCACTGGAAGCTCTCGATAGCAGTTCGCAGGAGCAGTTCCTCTATCTCTGCTCAAAACTTGCTCAGCTCGGCTACGCGGTTGTGATGACCCTGAGTTCTAACCTTCCATTCGACATCAAAGCGGCCATATCCGTAAACCTAGGCGAGGAAGCATTGTGATTACAGTCGGACAACGAACTAGGCATTACTTAAAGGATGGTAGAAGATCCTTGATCTTTGTTATTGCGCTGTATTCGCTGTCCTTCTGCGTTTTTGCCCAGATCGCACTTGGATTTATCTCTTTTTATAACAGCCATAAAGAGATGGCCGGTGATGAAATTTCCTTATTCACCGAGCCGGATGCGCCAAAAAACGTTCAGGAAATTCTCTTGGCTGAACTGCAGGCTATTGTTCCCGGAACGCAAATTAAGGAAATTGATGCTAAGGACTTGCTTGATGAGGAAATACTAAAAGCGGTTGGCTCTAAGAAGGGGCTTCCTACTGTATTTTCTGTTTCATTTCCAGTTATGACACCATGGACGTCCATAGAAAAGATCGTCCATAAAGTGGAGGAGCTAAAAAGCGTTTCCGTTGTAAGTGCAAATCTCGAGTGGATTAAGAAACGGGGCTCTATTCGGCAGGCAGTAGCGCTAGCAGTATGCGCATGCGGAATTCCAGCTTGCCTACTAGTGTTCTTAGTTATAGTCGCTGGTACTACAAGGATCAATAACAGCTTAAAAACTGAACAGAGTCTTCTCCTGATGCTAGGAGCAGAAGGTTGGAATGTCCGGGGACCAGCAGTCATTGTCTCTAGCTTAGCGGCTTTCATTAGTAGCGTCATCGGTGGAATATTGTTTGCCATTACAGCTTTCTCTAGCGTGCCTTTTTTGGAAAGCGCATTCGAATTCGTTTTAATGCCGCCATGGGAAGCGTTGCTTACCGTCTATGGAATACTTACAGGGATGCTGGTTTTCGTAGCGGCGGTTAGTTCCTATATCCAAGCAGGCCGGACACCTCCACTTAAACTTTGACGTTCTTAGCCATGCTCTTAAAATGGCACTGATGCCAAAAGAAGTTCAAGAAAAGAAGAGGCCGTCTTCTAGGTCCCTGACCATATACAAGCCTGCGCCTTTAGTTCCAGCAAGCACAGGTAGCGGCAGTCTTGACGAATACATACGCATGGCCAAACTCGCACCGGTCCTTAGTCCGGAAAGAGAAAGAGAATTGGCTTTGTTGTTGCGGGACAAAGGGGATGTGAAAGCCGCTTCGGAATTGATTACTTCTCATCTCCGATTAGTTATTTCCATTGCTCGCCAATACATGGGCTATGGACTTCCTTTCCCAGATCTTATCCAGGAAGGCAATATTGGCTTGATGAAAGCTGTAAAGCGATTTGATCCCGATAAAGGTGCAAGGCTGGTGACGTTTGCTATGACTTGGATACGCTCTGAAATACAAGAGTTCGTTATTCGCAACTGGAAGTTAGTAAAAGTCGCTACAACTAAGTCGCAAAGGAAGCTTTTCTTTAACTTGCGGAGTATGAAAGAGGATACCGATACACTGACTTACGAGCAAACGCAAAAGATTGCCAGCGAATTGGAAGTTAAACCTCGTGAAGTCAAGGAAATGGAGATGCGGCTTTTAGGCCATGATGTTTCCTTGGATGCGCCTGTTGGCGAAGAAAGTACGGATTGGACCCCTGAAGATTGGCTTTATGAAGAAGATAGCGAACCCTCCGAGAGATTGGCTAGAGCTCAATATGAAAGCTTGCTAGACAAAGGGCTGCCGGCTGCTATAGAAAAACTTGCGCCAAGAAGCAAAAAAATTATTAAAGCTCGTTGGCTCTATGATGAAACTAAAGGTAGAGGAGCCACTCTTGCAGATCTGGCCACGGAAATGGGAATTAGCCAGGAAAGAGTTCGCCAGCTTGAAAAGAAGGCATTAGGGGAACTAAAGAAAATATTGGAAGAGACCCGCGATGTTTAATGTGGTTCTAGTCCATCCTGAAATTCCACCTAACACTGGCAACATCATTCGCTTGTGCGCCAATACTGGCTGTCGCCTCATCCTTATTGAACCTCTTGGATTTTCCTTGGAAGATAAGCATATGCGCCGGGCAGGATTGGACTACCGGGAATATGCCGACGTAAAGATATATAAGAATTTCGAGAAGTTCCTAGACGAGGAGCGGCCAAATTCTTCAAGAATGTTTGCGATGACGACTCGGGCCAAGCAACTAGTTCAAGAAGTGAGTTTCAAACCAGGCGACTGGCTGGTATTCGGTTCGGAAGGGTCGGGGCTGCCGCAGGAAGTGAGAAATTACTTCGATCCAGCCCACTGCATTCGTCTTCCCATGAGACCGGATAACCGGTCGTTAAATCTTTCGAATGCAGTTGCGATTACTGTCTACGAGGCATGGCGCCAAAATGGTTTCGAAGGTGGCGTCTAATTTTTGCGGTGGATCTCTCTAAGAGCTTTCGCCACTTGCTCTAGCCGAAGTAGAAGATAGATGGGATTGTCGCTAATCCAGAGAAGCTCTTTAGTTTTTTCAGGAATGAAGCCAGCATCGGAAGCTTTTTCGATAAACGACATCAAATCGTCGTAATAGCCTCCGACGTTCAGAAAACCAACGGGCTTGCTAAATAAGCCGATCTGGTTGCCGGTTAGGACTTCAAATAGCTCGTCCATCGTTCCGACTCCACCAGGCTCAATGACAAACATGTCGGCTTCTTCGATCATGGTGTTTTTCCTTTCAGACATGCTTGAGGTGACAGTTAGCTTTGTCAGCGTCTCTCCTGGCTTTTCGACATGCACAAGGACGTTAGGAATAATTCCATGGACTTCGGCACCTCCATTGAGGGCAGCCTGGGAAGTGATGCCCATTAAGCCGGTATTACCGCCTCCAAACACCATATCCAATCCTCTTTGTGCAATAGCTGCTCCAAGCTCTTCGGCAGCTTTGGCATAAAGAGGATCATTTCCGGTCTTTGAACCGCAAAAAACACAAACCTTTAATCGGTCACTCATAGGAAATCGAGAAATTAGGGAAAGAAATAGCCGCGAAATGATAGTTTCCACGGCTTAGGTTTGAATTATTGCGGTGTAGTCGGAGCGTTAGCAGCTTGTTGTTGCATTCTTTGGATAAATAGAGCTTCGAAATTAACTTCACCAAGATAGACCGGTGGGAATCCAGCGCGGACCATTAGGTCGGAAATATTGGCACGCAAATAGGGATACACAACGGTTGGGCAGGTGATGCCAAGAATCATCGGCATCTGGTCATTTGGGAAATTTTGAAGTAGGAAGATGCCACCCTGTTTACATTCAACAAGGAACATGGTCTGCTCTTCATTGTTTTGAGTGACTTTAGCTGTAACCGTCGCTCTTACGACTACTTCATAGACATTAGCCTCTTGCAAAGGATGCTGTTCAACTTCTAATTGGACGTTGATCTGTGGATTGTCGTGGACTAAAAAGATATCAGGAGCGTGCGGAATTTCCAAAGAAGCGTCTTTGAGATATATGCGCTGAATGGCAAAGGTTGGAGTTGGCTGCTGAGGTGCCGCGCCCGGAGCTTGCTGTGGGTTTTGGTCTTCTGCCATATTTATTCCTTAATAAAATTTTAGATTATGAATTATTAGAAGTGTGAGGGTGGGTATGATGGGTGCTT
>JAJPXW010000246.1:3015-13765 GCA_021205255.1 Burkholderiales bacterium | reverse complement strand
CTTTCCCCTAATTTAAGCTACCTATTGTTCCTGTTCTATATAGTACCGTTCGTCTTTTTACGCCTTGATTTTTTATCTCAATTTTCAAACCCTTACGGCTATAAAAAAGAAGAAGTGGTATGCAAAAACAGATGACCGGAATCCAGATTACTGGAGCCAATCAAAACAACTTAAAAAACCTCGATGTCAGCTTTGAATACGGAAAGCTGACAGTCGTTACTGGCGTCTCGGGATCAGGAAAGTCATCCCTAGTATTCGACACACTCTATGCCGAGGGACAAAGAAGATATGTGGAGACCTTTAGTCCATATGTCCGCCAGTTTATGGATAGGATGGATAGGCCGAAGGTTGGAAAAATCGAAGGTGTCCCTCCAGCGATCGCAATTGACCAGACAAATCCAGTTCGCACTTCCCGTTCCACTGTCGGAACAATGACGGAAATCAATGACCATCTCAAGATGCTCTTTGCCCAAGCCGGCAAGCTCTTCTGCCGTAAATGCGGGAAACCAGTAAAGAAAGATAATGCTTTTACGGTCTGCAAGGATGTGTTGTCAAGAGTTAGGACTCTTCCAGAAAATACTAGGCTCTACGTCACTTTTCTAATTGATGTACCAAAAGATTATCCAGTTGAAGATGTAAAAGCAGCTTTAAGCGCTCAGGGCTATACGAGAGTCAAGCCGCTTTCTGACGCCGAAAAAGGTCCATGCCAAGTTGAAGTCATTGCAGGAAGATTCAAGCGCATTCCTGATCCTTTTGCATTGACTGAAAATTTAGAAGCTTCTTTCATTACTGGAAAAGGAAAAATCCAAGTTAGAGCTGAAACTCCAGATGGAGAAGTTTTGGCAGTTTGGAAATTTTCAGAGAAGTTTTCTTGTGAAGACTGTGGCATCACCTATTCAGAACCCCACTCCTCTACTTTTAGCTTTAACTCGGCTGCTGGTGCTTGTGATGCCTGCAAAGGTTTCGGAAGAATAATTGGTATTGAACCAGGTCTAGTGATTCCTGATGAAAGCAAGTCCTTAAGGGAGGGAGCTGTTAAACCATGGACCACTCCATCTTTCCAGGAATGTCAGGATGAACTAATTTACTTTGCACAAAAAGACGGCATTGATCCCGATGTTCCTTTTAAAGATCTGCCTCCACAGCATAAAAAGTGGCTCTTTGAAGGAGATCCAACCTGGGAAGGCTGGACTACTAAGAAATGGTACGGTATTAACCATTTCTTTGAATGGCTAGAAACCAAAGCCTACAAGATGCATGTCCGCGTACTTTTATCTAAGTATCGCGGCTATACGCTTTGTCCAGTCTGTAAAGGATCACGTTTAAAGCCTGACGCTCAATCCTGGAGAATAGGAACACTTGGCCTAGCAGAAAAAATCCTAGCTGCCTCAAAAGCTGGAACTGAAAGATTTAAACCAGTTAACGCGGAGTATTCAGATCAAGTTCTGAACAAACTCCCCGGCTTCAACCTACAGGATTTGGCCACTCTTCCGATAGATCAACTCAAAGTCTTCTTCGATAACCTTAAACTTTCAAAAGAAGAAGAGCAGACTTGCGATCTTTTGCTCAAGGAAATAAGAGCAAGACTTTCCTATCTCACTGACGTAGGACTTGGTTACTTGACGCTTGACCGTCAGAGCAGAACTTTATCTGGGGGAGAAGTCCAACGTATTAATTTGACAACGGCTCTAGGCACTTCTCTAGTCAATACCTTATTTGTTCTTGATGAGCCATCCATTGGACTGCATCCGCAGGATATGGACAGAGTAAATTCAGTCATGCGCAAACTTAGAAGCGCTGGCAATACTCTTGTAGTAGTCGAGCATGACCCCCAAGTTATGCTAGCGGCTGACCGTATCCTTGACATGGGCCCTGGTCCAGGCTCTGCTGGTGGTCGTATTGTCTTTGACGGGACACCTGAAGAAATCAAGCATGCTAAGACTTTAACGGGTCGTTATCTGAGCGGCTCTCTAAAAATCAATCATAGAAAGCGCAAGAAAGTTCGCCCAGAGAAGCCTGCTATTGTGCTTCTTGGTGCAAGTGAACATAACCTAAAAAATATCGATGTCAGAATTCCGTTGAACTGCATAGTTAGTGTTGCTGGAGTCTCAGGCTCTGGCAAATCAACGCTTATTCAAGACATCCTTGTACCGGCTCTTAAAAAGGCTAAAGGAGAAACCACAGAAGCTCCTGGTAAGTACGAAGCACTAAAAGGCGCGGAATTAATTGATGAAGTGGTCTTTGTCGATCAAACTTCCATTGGTAAGACCACTCGAAGCAATCCTGCTCTTTTTGTTGGTGCATTCAATACTTTTAGAAAATTGTTTGCTTCTACGCCAGAAGCTAAGAAGCGTCACTACACCCAAGCTACTTTTAGTTTTAATTCCGGTTCCGGCAGATGTCCAACTTGTGAAGGTAGCGGTTTTGAACATGTAGAAATGCAGTTCCTCTCCGATGTCTACCTTAGCTGCCCAGACTGCAATGGCAGAAGATATAAGCCAGAAACCTTGGAAGTCAAAATCCATCGTAAAGGCAGGGATTTTTCAATTGCAGATATTCTTGACCTAACAGTTTCCGAAGCTATCGATCTCTTTGGCGAAATTAAAGAACTTAAAGTTGCTTTGCAACCTCTAGAAAAAGTGGGACTCGGCTATTTGCGCCTAGGCCAACCAGTTCCAACTTTATCTGGTGGTGAAGCTCAGAGACTCAAACTTGCTAAACACTTAGCTGAAGCTTCTTCCACCACGGGTGGCCATAAGTTATTTGTCTTTGATGAGCCAACTACGGGCCTACATTTCGATGACACTGCTAAGTTAATGGATTCATTGCGTGAACTCATTGACAATGGTCACTCTGTCCTAGTAGTTGAACACAACTTAGATGTACTTGATGGTTCGGATTGGATCATTGAATTAGGACCGGCTGGGGGCGATAAAGGTGGTGAAGAACTTTTTGCTGGCACTCCTGACAACTTTTCTATTAAGGAGACTCCAACAGGATTAGCTTTAGCCGCTTATCGCAAATCCATGGCCGAAAACACGGAAGCCGAGTACTTTAGTTCCTTAATAGGCGAAGACGAAGAACAACGCTACCCAACTGATAAGATTTCAATTGTCAATGCAAGAGAACATAACCTAAAGAATCTGACTCTTTCTATTCCTCGCAATAAATTTGTTGCAGTTACTGGAGTTTCAGGATCAGGTAAATCTACCCTAGCTTTTGACCTTGTTTTCAATGAAGGCCAGAGACGTTATTTGGAATCTCTAAATGCATTTGCCCGTTCAATGGTTCAGCCAGCTAGCAGGCCTGATGTGGATGCTGTTTATGGCATCCCACCAACAGTGGCAATTGAGCAAAGAGTCTCTAGAGGTGGTTATAAATCCACAGTTGCAACTTTGACTGAGATCCATCACTTCCTTCGTTTGCTCTGGATGAAATTAGGAACTCAGTATTGTCCGGACTGTAAAGTTCCTGTTGAACCGATGTCACCGCAAGCAGTTGTAAGTTCCATCCTGAAGAAATTCAAAGGAACTGAAGTTGACTTCGCTGCTCCTTTAGTGAGAAATCGCAAGGGTATTTATAAGGATCTTGCGGCTTCTATGCATGCCAAGGGATTTACGAGAATGATTGTTGACGGCCACGTCACAACCACTCGACCATTCCCACAGCTAGACCGCTTTAAGGAACATAGCATTAGCGTAATCGTAGCTACTCTCACGATTACACCTGAATCAGAAAAAGAGCTAACTCGTGCAGTCAATTTAGCTCTTGATTATGGCAATGGGTCTTTTGAAGTCTATGGCAAGCGCACTGTTGCATCCTATTCAACTAAGAGAAGCTGTCCTAAGTGCGAAAGAAGCTTCCCAGCCATGGATCCGAGACTCTTTTCCTATAACAATAAACTTGGTTGGTGTCCTACTTGCCTAGGTTTTGGAACTGGTGTTTTCCAAAGAGCGCTTGCTGACGATAAAAAATACGAAGATAGCCCAGCTGAAGGAATTGATGCTTCAGTCGTGTGCTATGCCTGCGGCGGCACAAGGCTCAATGAAGTAGCCAGAAATGTCCTTTGGTTTGAAAAGCCAATCACTGACATCTCCAAGATGACGGTGTCAGAAGCTAAAGAATATTTCAAAGAAATTGCCCAGAATCTTTCAGGTAAAAGAGAAATGGCAATTGCCGAAGATGCCATGAAGGAAATTCGATCTAGGCTCGATTTCTTGGAAGAAGTAGGTTTGTCATACTTAACTTTAGATCGTTCCGCACCGACTCTCTCTGGTGGTGAATCGCAACGCATTAGATTAGCCTCCCAGTTAGGCACGAATCTGCAAGGTGTCTGCTACGTTCTTGATGAACCAACCATTGGACTACATCCTAGAGATAACAAAATTTTGCTATCAGCCTTGGAAAAGCTTGCCTCAAAAGGAAATTCACTTTTAGTTGTTGAGCATGACGAAGACACCATTCGAAAAGCCGATTACATTATTGATATTGGTCCAGGCGCTGGCGTCTCCGGCGGCAGATTAGTTGCTCAGGGTACTGTGGAAGATCTAGAAAAGGAGCCTCGTTCCCTTACTGGACGCTACTTGAAGCATCCTGTTCCACATTCTGGAGTAGCAAGAAGGCATACAACTAGCAAAGATCCCGCTGTCCATGTCAATGGCGCCTATCTTAATAACCTAAAAATTCCGACTGTTAGTTTCCCATTGAACCGATTAACTGTAGTTACGGGAGTATCAGGTTCAGGTAAATCTACTTTGGCTAGAGACATTCTTTTGACTTCTCTAGAAAACGCAGTTAAAGCTAAAGGCGGAGAATATAAAGTTAATGGTTGTGCTTCCATCTCAGGATTTGATGCAGTCAAGAGAGTCCTTGAAGTCGATCAGACCCCCATCGGAAAGACCCCAAGGTCTTGTCCGGCAACTTACGTAGGCTTTTGGGATGCTATTCGCAAGCTATTTGCTGAAACTAACGAAGCCAAAGCACGTGGCTATACACCAAGCAGATTCTCTTTCAATCTTGAAGCAGGTAGATGCCCAGAATGCTTAGGTCAAGGCGTAAAGACTGTAGAAATGAACTTTTTGCCAGACGTTAGAGTCGAGTGCGAGTCATGCGGTTCCATGCGCTTTAATGACGAGACTTTAGCTGTCAAATGGAAAGGCAAGAATATCGGGGAAGTTTTAAAGATGAACGTTGACGAAGCCGTCGAGTTCTTCTCTACTATTAACTCCATTTCTCATCCGTTGAAATTAATGCAGGAAGTTGGTCTTGGCTATTTAACTTTAGGGCAGCCATCTCCAACTCTTTCTGGCGGAGAAGCGCAAAGAATTAAGCTCGTCACAGAACTAACCAAAGTTAAAGACGATCCTATTAAAGGAAGAAAATCGCCACATACGCTTTATGTTCTTGACGAACCTACTGTTGGTCTGCATATGGCCGATGTAGAAAAGCTAATTAAAGTTCTCCATAGATTGACAGATGCTGGCAATACCGTCGTAGTAATTGAACATAACCTTGATGTGATCGCTGAAGCAGATTGGATTGTCGATCTTGGACCAGAAGGTGGAAGTCTTGGTGGACAGTTACGTTTCGAAGGTGAAATCCAAGACTTACTCAAGAATGAGACTCAATCACATACTGCGGAAGCGCTGCGAGAATTTCTAGCGACTAGACCCCGAACTGAGGAAATCTCAACCCAACCAAGCGCCGGAGAAAGCCAAAAAGTCCCCGTGTTAGGCTCGTAGCAGGCGGGGTTTCAGACTAGATAAATATAATCTTTCCCGAGGTTTAAGGGGGGTTTTAGACTTTTTACCCCCTGTTAGAAATACAGTGAACGAACATTACGAAAGAGGTACTTTAAGGTTACTTCGATACATCTATAACCAGATGGAAAGATGCAGGAACTTAGATTTTGGGAATCTTGATATCACGTCTTCCCAAGCGAGTGTCATGTTGTTCCTGTTTAAAAACCGTAGCCAGCAAGTCACTCAGCAAAATGTCCAAACTGCTTTAATGCTCTCCCATCCAACTATTACTGGCCTCATGCAGCGGTTAGAAACCAAAGGGTTCATCCAGAGGATTTCTGATCCTCAGGATGGCCGTTGTAAAGCTGTTGAACTTACTCCAAAAGGCGAAGAGATAGAAAAGGCCCTTAAGAACAACACTAGGGCAATGGAACAGCGTGCCTTGAATGGCTTGACTACCCAAGAACTAACTATCTTGGATTATTGCTTGCGCACCATTGCAGAAAACTTGCGTCAATCCGAAGAGGAAAGCAATGTCAAGGCAACTGCTAGCTCTATGACCTCTAAGACTCAACAGCAAAAGACAACAGCTCGCCAAAGAGCACCTCGAATGTGAATCAATAAAGGTAGTTGTCTTATCGATTAATGCTGATCTAGCCATAATCGAAAAGTCAATTACCGTAAACCGTAGCACTTCAACTGGCTGACGTTGAGTTTATTAGGAGCTACCTTTAATGGATTCAACTTTCGCAGCTTTATCAACTAAGCTCGATTGTTCAATATCGATTGAAGTTGGGCTATTAACGGCTTCTCCAGACCACAAAAATAATGCAAGCTCGTCGCCAACCCGCACGAGCTTTACTTGCATATCATCTTTCAACGACCAGCTAGCTCCTTGATCTTCGTCTGCAAAATAATAGCGAATCTTTGGCGATCCATAGAAGTTCTCGACCAGACCGAAGTAGCTGTTCCACAATGCATTTGTTGCACGGTCAGTAACAACCTCAAAACTTTCAGCAGTAGTTTTCTTCCATTCTTCCGAACTACTGTGAGAATCTAAGTCAGACTTCCCTGCTACTGCTACGTAAGGATAACCTGGCAGATAAAAGCAACCAGGTTGGGCAATAATGCCATTATTAGCGTGCACAACCCCACAACCCCGAGCTCTAAACTGTTGGGCAAGTTGGCCTAAAGTCGTTTGCCTTTGTTCGATAGTGCTTTGCAACACCTTTAGGTTAGCAGTTACAAGTCTGGCATCGGTAGATGTTTTAAGAAACACAAAGATTGCAAGTGCCAGGATCGCTAAAACTGCGATGGCAATTGAAGCAGTAATCTTTCTGTCAGGAAACTGCAATTTCAACCCCTACGGAAATGTGCAAAATGGTTCGCTTATTGTGTAAGCATTACCTCAGACTAGCGCAAGAGTAAGAAAAATTCTTACGACTGTCTTCCAAACCAGCTCTAAAGGCGCTTTGTGTACACCTTTTTCGTTTGGCTATGTGCGCTTTTCCACAAACCACATCGCAAGAGCTCCGCACAAAAGCATAAATAACGATGGGATCATGGCCGAAATCATCGGTGGTACGCTTTCCAAAGCACCCAGGAAAGCAAAGATGTTATTCAAGGCGTAGTAGAAAATACCGATCATGATGCCGAAGAATATCTTAACTGCCATTCCTCCCGCTCGGGCACTCATATAGGCAAATGGCATAGAGAGCACCAGCATCACGAAAATAGCCATTGGATAGAAGAATTTCGTCCAAAATGCGATGTCAAATGACCTGAAAGTCTGACCATTCTCCTTTAGGTATTGAACATACCGGTAAAGTTCCTGCAATGACATGTTTTCTGGTTTGACCATCAGCAAGCCGAAAATATTGCCATCCAGACTTTTACCCCACACATAATCCTTCGTCTTTTTAAGATCGACTTTTTCTTCCGTTTGACCTCGGAAATCTTTTCCAAGCTCAGGAACCGTCTGTTCAGTTACGTCTTCAAGCATCCAGCCCTTAGCATCTGAATACTTTCCTTGCTTGGCGGTCATAAGACCTGTCAGCTGATTATTGGTGTCAAATTTATAGACTTCCCAGTTATAGGCCGCCTCTCCCGGTTTCAGGCTTCCGACATTAACAAACCGAACACTAGTAGGCATGCCACGGCGATCTCTTTCGACATCTCGCACCCAAATACCCGACTTGAAGTCCCTACCTGTGAAAACGTTTCCGCTAACGTCCAACTTGCCTTCTTCTTGCAGGCGCTTAGCAGGAGGAGCAATCTCTTCACCTATCAAATAGGCCATTCCCACAAATAGGATGCCAGGAATCATCAGCATGGCGCAGAACGACCATGGACTAATGCCGGACACTCTCAGAATCGTGAACTGGCTCGTCTGGGCAAGTTGAGCTAACGTAAAAATTGCGCCTAGCAATACAGCAATCGGTAAAACTTGGTAAGCACGTTGCGGAAGTACTAAAGCCGTAAATTGGAAAGCTTGCCAAATAGAGTAAGTGGATCCAATCTGACGGGACTGACCAATAAGATCAAAGAAGGCAAAAAGGCCAACTAGCGCCATAAGCACGAAGATCGAATTCTTCGTTACTCGAACAAATATCAGTCTGGTTATGACTTTCATTGGTCTTCCTCTTCGGTTTTCTTCTTTCTTCTAAAGATTCTGAAGGGCTTGAGCATCACATATACCGCATTGGCAAAGTCAAAGTGGCTTGTATTCATAGTAAGCAATCGGTAGTAGAGAAAAATCATGAGCACCAGAAACGGCGTATTCATGATGGCAATTGCTTCTGGAATCGTAAAAGTAGCCGATGCGACCCATGTCTTAAAAATAGACATGCAGTTCAAGTAAAGAATAAAGACAAGCACTGCTGCCGTTTGTCCATAATATTTAAGTTGTCGTGGATTGTTATAGGACAATGGTATGGCAAGCAACGCCAGCATAAACGCCACGATAGGCCACGAAATCCGCCAGAAGAATTCGCCTTTTGCCTGGTTATCCTTCTTCTGCAATTCGTAGACATTCACAAAAGGCATCGAGTCAATACGGTAATTAGTCGTTTTTGTCTGCGGAGATTGGTCAAGCCTAGCTTCGTAAATCTCAAAATCCGTTACTTGGGCTTCCTTACCGGACGGTAGTGTTTCATAGCGCTTACCGTCATTCAAAATAACGTAGCGGTCCCCGTTTGGACGAACTTCCAAATGACCTCTATCGGCAACGACAATAGACTGCGGACCGTCCTTTTTCGTTTCGGCCATAAAAACGCCACGCACAGTACCTCTTTCTTGGTCTACTGCTTCAAGAAAGAATACTTGCTCGCCATTTTTAGCTTCAATGAACTGGCCTGAAGATAGTTTGGAGACTTCATCTCGATTCGCAAATCTATCCCGGTAGCTAGCCATCTCACCTCTTGACCATGGAGAAATTGTCATAGAGCAAGCAGCCACTAACACAACAACGGGAACAGTGAAGACTAAGACTGGCCGAACCCAGGAAAGTAAACTGCAGCCACCTGCTGAGAACCACACATACATCTCACTATCACGCCAATAGCGGTTTAGGCTCATAAAGACGGCTAGAAATAATGCTAAGGCGATTAACGGGGGAAGGTTTACCAGGGAAGAATAGGCCACGACTTCCAAAATAGCGCTTGGTTCGTACTTACCACCAGCCGTCTGGTTCAATATCTGTACCAGGCCAATAGTCACGACAATAGAGAAGAGCACTGTAAATGCTCCTCCGCCGTTATTCTGGAGTTCGGATGAAAGGGCTTTCCGATAAATCATGGTACTTTAAGGACGTGTTTAAACTAGGAAGCCACTTTTGCTTCTTGCTTCGATTTTAACGCAGCCAAAATTATCTAAATTGATTTAGATTGGGAACTTACCTTGGAGTTTCCGAAAGATAGCCTCAAAATAAAGGAAAATAATAACAATTATCGGCTATTGGCTACAACTGTTATTATCCTTGTCTTTCTTTCTCTTAGTTTCCCTAATCTTGCGCTAGTTTGTTAGGAATTTTGTCTATGTCCAATTTTAAGAAATTGGATTCTAAGACGGCCTGACTTTAAATCCTGCCTTCTTCGACAGCATGGCAACAGACATAGGCAATCGAGCCATTAATGTTAATGGGCTTCATTTCCGGCCGTTCTCTTCGACAACGTTCGAAAGCATGCGGACAACGCGGGTGGAATGAACATCCTGTTGGTGGATTTAGTGGATTTGGCACTTCACCTTGAATCCTAGACATCTTCCTACCGGTTCCTTTGATATTTGGAACCGCGTCCAGAAGCATTTGGGTATAAGGATGGTTTGGATTATCGAATAGCGTCTTTTTATCGGCTAGCTCGACTAAACGTCCCAGATACATCACACCTACTCTATCGCTGATATGGTGAACAACCGACAAGTTATGCGAAATAAATAGATAAGTCAGTCCAATTTCAAGTTGAAGATTTTTCATTAAGTTCAGGACTTGGGCTTGCACTGATACATCCAATGCTGAAGTCGGTTCATCGCATACTAAAAACTCGGGATGAACTGCTATAGCTCGGGCAATTGAAATGCGCTGCCTTTGGCCACCCGAGAACTGATGAGGGTACTTCGCTTTGTCATCAGGCGATAGATTCACTAAGCGCAAAACAGAGTCGACTCGTTCCTGAATCTCTTTTCTATTAGTTAGAGTTTTCTGGGTGTGGATAGGTTCGGCTACGATTTTCCCGACATTCCAACGGGGATTGAGACTTGCATAGGGATCCTGGAAAATCATCTGGATCTTGCCTCTAACTTCCTTGGCTTTCTGTCCTTTCACTTTAGCAAGATCGGATCCTGCAATTTCAACCGTCCCAAAAGTCGGCTTATAGAGACCAACTAGAATTCTCGCAGTCGTTGATTTTCCACAACCTGACTCTCCAACTAGAGATAGAGTCTCGCCCCGTCTAATTTCAAAGGAAACATCATCGACTGGTTTCCAGATGGCTTTCGGCTGTCTTTTCAGGATC
>JAJPXW010000246.1:0-3005 GCA_021205255.1 Burkholderiales bacterium | reverse complement strand
TCCGGTTAAGCCACGGAGCCGACACATCGAAGTATTTTCCAATGTTGGAAGCCTTCACAATGACCGATTGTTCTTTTTTAGCGTCTCTATCCATTGGGTTTCGCCATTTCTTCCAATTCTTCAGGATCCCTGACATGGAAAGGTTCAGCTTTATATTTAATTTCGCCGTCTTCGCATTGATGCGATTTCCAGCAAGCCGCAAAGGAATTTCCATGCTGAATAAACGGTGGCTTTTGCTTGACACAGATATCGTCGGATAAAGGACATCTAGGATGAAATGCGCACCCAACTGGTACTTCGTTTAGGCGTGGCATCTGTCCTGGAATTTGCGTCAGCATGCTTGAACTATCCGTAAGCTTTGGAATTGCTCCCATTAGACCTACCGTATAGGGATGTTTAGGATCATCGATCACATCTCGTACATTTCCTATTTCAGCTACACGCCCAGCATACATAATGGCAATTCTGTCAGCCACTTCCGCAATAACTCCCATGTCATGGGAAATAAGCATGATCGATGTCCCTCTTTCCCTGCATAAGGTCTTCAAAAGATCGATGATCTGAGCTTGTATGGAGACATCTAAGGCGGTAGTCGGTTCATCGGCAATAATAAGCTTGGGGTCGGATGCCAACACAAGCGCAATCACGACTCTTTGTCTCATTCCTCCGGAAAACTGGTGCGGATAATCTTTTATTCTCTGCTCGGCAGCTGGAATGCCCGTCTGTTTAAGTAGCTCTATGGCGTAGCTAAGGGCTTCCTTTTCACTACGCTTGGAGTGCCGCATGATGGTTTCGACTAGTTGGTCTCCAACAGTAAATAAAGGATTGAGACTAGTGAGAGGATCTTGAAAGATGGCACCAATTTCTTTGCCACGCAGCTTCTCTCTTTGTGCTTCAGTCATATTGTCGATGCGTTGACCGTTGAGCCAGATTTCGCCGGAAACAATGTGCGCCGGAGGATCAAGAAGCCCAATCACTGCATTTCCAGTCATTGATTTGCCAGCTCCAGACTCGCCGACAACCCCTAATACTTCTCCTTTACCAATCGTGAAACTGACATCGTCCAGAGCAACTAAGGTTGTCCTACGTGTCGGAATTTCTACACGCAGATTCTTCACTTCTAATAAAGGTCTTCCACTCATGACTGCGACTGAAGCTTAGGATTTAAAGCATCTCTTAGCCAATCTCCAAGAAGATTGATCGTAAGAACGAAGATTATCAGTGTCACACCTGGGAAAATAGATATCCACCATTCACCGGAAAATAAAAACTCATTGCCAATCCGGATCAATGTACCTAGCGACGGTGTTGTTGGAGGCACACCTACGCCTAGGAAAGAAAGTGTAGCTTCCGCAATAATTGCGGTTGCAACTTGAACAGTGGCTAGCACGAGCACTGGACCCATCACGTTCGGCAAAATATGGCTAAACATTATTTTGAGAGAACCAGCTCCGAACACTTGCGCCGCTTGAACGTACTCCCGCTTCTTTTCACTCATGGTCGAACTTCGTACTGTTCTAGCGTACCGCACCCAACCAGAAAGCGAAATGGCAAATATAAGAACGCCGTAGGCCAATTCGTCATGAGAGCCTTCTGGAAGCATGACTCTGACTACACCATCAATCAGGAGAGCTAAAAGAATTGCCGGAAAGCTCAGCATTACATCGCAGAAACGCATAATGACTGCATCTGTCACGCCACCAACGTAACCAGATATAAGCCCGAGCGTAATGCCGAGAACCAAGGAAATCACAACTGACGATAGTCCAATAGCAAGAGATACACGCAAGCCATAAATAATGGCCGAAAGCATGTCGCGTCCTTGGTCATCAGTACCAAGCAAAAATTTCCATTGACCACCTTCTTCCCAAGCTGGGGGTAGGAAAGCGTCCGAAAGATCGAAAGCCGCTAAATCAAAAGGATCGTATGGAGCAATAAAGCCTGCAAAGACAGCCGACAGGATCATGCCCATCGCAACTACAAAACTGATAATCGTCAAAGGAGAATGGCGGAACTTATAGAAAAGATCCGAATCCCAAATCCGATACAGTAATGAGCGCTTATTAATCATTCGCTTTCTTGTCCAAAGCTTTTAGACGTGTCTCAACAATACGAGACATGATTGTTCCAGCCAATGGAATAATCTCGTCATCGAAATCAAAGTATGGGTTATGCGTGTTAGCGCTATTTTGACCAACTCGGAAATAGGCACCCGGCACTTCTTCGAGCATAAAGGCGAAATCCTCTCCTCCGGGCATTCTTGGATAATCCCGATCTACATTTTCTTCACCAACGACTTTTGCCGCTATGTCGCCTACCGCCTTAGCTAGCTCCTTAGTGTTAATGCAGGGTGGATAGAAACGAACATAGTTGACTTCTGCTTCGCATCCCATGCCCTCGGCAATATTTTCAGCCACTTCCTTAATCCGGCTTTCCACTAAATCACGGACTTTCGGATCAAAAGTTCTAGCCGTGCCAATAAGATGGCAGGATTCTGGAATAACGCTCTGCGCTTTTTCGTCTCCAGCATGGATATGGCAAATCGAAACGACGGCCGTTTCCAATGGATCGACATTGCGAGAAACAATAGACTGTAAGGCTGTAATGATATGAGCAGAAGCGACAATTGGGTCCTGGGCATTATGCGGTCTTGCCCCATGACCACCTTTACCTTTAACAGTGATGTCAATGATATCGGCAGCCGCTTGCATGGCTCCATTATTTAACGCCACTTTTCCAAAAGGAATTGCCGGAGCATTATGAAATGCGTAGACCTCATCGACTGGGAAGCGCTCAAAAAGGCCGTCTTCAATCATATGTTTGGCACCTGCCCAACCTTCTTCGCCAGGCTGGAATATCAGAACGGCCTTTCCTTTGAAGTTTCTTGTTTTAGCTAAGTACTTGGCAACTGACAGTAAGACAGTTCCATGACCGTCATGGCCGCAGGCATGCATCCTTCCTTTTTCCTGCGAGACAAGGTCGTGCTTACTTAATTCCTGCAGGGG
>JAJPXW010000066.1:13898-14116 GCA_021205255.1 Burkholderiales bacterium | reverse complement strand
ATACGTATTACTAAATAATGTTCCTCTAAGGATTTGCAAATGATAAAGGGTTAAGCTTTAATAAACTTGAAAAACATAAGTTTGCGGCTGATTTAAAGCGTTTTGCAATCTCTTTTGTTAGAACCCTTTGAGCCATGGGAATATAAATTACCTAAAAACCCCGTAAGTGATCAAAGAATTATGCCATTTTCCTTACCAAAATTCATACTATTTGGTAC
>JAJPXW010000066.1:0-13888 GCA_021205255.1 Burkholderiales bacterium | reverse complement strand
ATTCTCTATGCGCCTGTAGCGTGGTACTTGCAACACCTTCAAAAGAATGTGCTGCACTACTTCCAAAAGCTCAATCCATTATTGATGAAATTAAGCCAGACCATAGGTTAGAGATATTCGATCTTTCTGTTTTCTGCGATAAAGACCAATTAATTTTTACGGGCGAAAGTTCTTCTTCTCTGCTTATTTCTAATCTAAAAGAAGAAGTCGACAAAGCTTTTTCCAATGCGCAGGTAAAAATTAGCTATACCCCTGACCTTAACGATTTCAACGGGGTAACTTGGGGTCTTATCACAGTTCCAGTAGCCTCTTTAAATACAGCTCCAAAATTTACGGCCTCCTTATCTACTCAAGCCGTAATGGGCACACCTATCAGATTGCTTAAAAGATCGAATCCTTGGGTACTGATTCAAACCCCTGATGGCTACTTAGGGTGGATCCACATGGATCAATTTAAACCACTAACGGCAAAAGAACTTGGCACATGGAATGCTTCTCAGCTTTTAATTACTCAGGAATTAGCAACCCCTCTAAGTTCTGAGTCAAACCGGCCACAGGGAGTGTTGCCGGCTGGAAGCCTTATTAAAGCTTTACATTATGATGCAGGAAAGTGGCTAGTTGAATTGCCTTCCGGAGGTAAAGCTTTTCTGCCTGCAGCAAACGTAGAATTTCTGTCCACTTGGCTTAAAAATGAAGAAAAAATACTGCTGACTAACCCTGCAAAATTTAAAGATAACCTCCTCAAGACAGCATCTAGCTTAATTGGCACCAGCTACTTATGGGGAGGTACAAGCAGCTTTGGAGTCGATTGCTCAGGATTGATTTCAACTATTTACAGAGCAAACGGATTAATCGTTCCACGAGATAGCGATATGCAAGCCGCTCTACCGGAAGAAGTACTTGACAGGCGGGACTTGGAAAAGGGAGATTTGGTATTTTTCGGAAAGAAAGATAACGAAGCCGTCCATATTTCGCATGTCGGTATTTATGAGGGCAAGTCTTGTTTTATCCATTCTCTCGGATCCGTTAGAAAAAGCTGCCTCGATCCAAATTCTACAAATTACGACGCTTATGAAAGTAGTCGATTTCTATTTGGTTTGAGATTGCCTAGAGCCATAACCATACCAAACTGTATTGAGTGGATATCCGAAAATCCGTTTTACTCTGTGACGCCTCATGAAATTGAGCCATGTCGGCAAAATCTCGATCTAAAGGCTAAAAGCGATTCTTGAAAACGCCCATTTAAAAGCCGGCCTAAGCCGGCTTTTAAATTAATTAGGCTGGTTGTGGCTGCTTTTTAGCTTTCTTCACTTTCAGAAGATTAAGATCCTTAGCGATCTCCTCTTGCGAGTCATAAACCTTCTCTCCTGGTTTTGGAGTCAGCTTTTCGTACATTCCATCCGACTCAAGTATCCAAGCATGGAAATTATCCTTTAACTGTGGCTCAATCACCTGTTCCATCAGATTCTGTTTAAGAACAGGACTAAAGATAGGTGTCAGAACCTCAATTCGACCATTAAGGTTACGAGTCATCAAGTCTGCGCTACCTACATAAATTTCTGGGTCACCGTTGTTGTGGAAGTAGTACAGACGGGCATGTTCAAGCAACTTACCGACGATAGATCTCACCGTAATAGTTTCGGAAACTGTAGGAATTCCTGGGCGTAGTCCACAAATACCACGGACAATGCATTGAATTCTTACTCCAGCTCTACTTGCTTCGTACAGCTCTTTAACCATATCGGCGTCAATCAGCTGATTGCATTTAATGATGATATGACCATTGCCATACTGCCGATGCATTTCGACTTCCTTGCGGATATGATCGACGATCTTGCCTCTTAAGGATTTTGGAGAAACCAAGAGAGCTTGGTAGTTCTTCACATTGCTAAACCCAGTCATCACGTTGAAGAGCTGCTGGATATCGTCGCAAATTTCCTTATTGGCAGTAAAGAGACCGTAGTCGGTATAGATCTTGGCAGAAGATGCGTTGTAGTTGCCTGTTCCGATGTGAGCGTATCTGACAATCTTACTTCCCTCTTTACGGACGACAAAGCATAACTTCGCATGAATCTTCAGGCCCGCAAAGCCATATACGACGTTAACGCCATTGCGCTCCATTTCTTCGGCCCAGGTAATGTTCTGCTCCTCATCGAAACGAGCTTTCAGTTCGACCACTGCGGTCACCTGTTTACCTAGCCTTCTTGCTTCCAGCAGAAGCTTGGCAACTGGCGAGTCGCTCCCACATCTGTATAGCGTTTGCTTAATAGCAACGACATCTGGGTCAATAGAGGCTTGCCTCAGGAAATCAAGTACGCAATTGAAGGAATCATAGGGGTGATAGACCATCAAATCGCGTTTCTTAATTTCATCAAAGATATTTCTGTCGGAGTCAAACTGCTTCGGTAGCTTCTGATGGAGAGGTGGATATTTGAGCGAAGACTTGTCTATCTTCGTTAGCCGCATGAATTCGGAAAATGCCAGAGGAACTTTCGAATAGTAGATTTGAGATTCATCAACTTCAAGGTGCTTAACTAGGAAGTCCTGAAGTTTCTGCGGCATCCCTTTTTCAATTTCAAGCCGTACCACGGAACCGAATCTGCGCTGGTCGACAAAATCTCTAATTGCGGAAAGAAGGTCATCGGCTTCGTCTTCTTCAATTTCACCGTCTGTGTTACGGGTAATCCTGAATAGGCCACTCGCTTTTACTCGATATCCAGGAAATAGCGTTTCAAGTCTATTGCGTACCAAGTCTTCCATCATGATGATGACACCATCACTAACGTTTGGTTCGCTAAGATTCGACGTCACTTTGAAATCCCTATCAGACACGAAAAGGAAGCGCGGGACGTTATTTGGACATTTCAGCCGTGCGTAGCGTGTCTTACCGTTTTCCTTGGTGGCATCTTCAAGAATAATGACGAAGTTAATGCTTAGATTTGAGATTACTGGGAAAGGACGACCGGCATCGACACCTTGAGGCGTGAGAATAGGAAATACATTCTTATCGAAGTATTTATTAAGCTCGGCCTGTTGCATGTTATTTAACGATTCGTAGCTTGAAATCGTTATTCCATGCTCTTTTAGCGCTGGATTTAGGTTTTTCAGCCAAAGTTCTTCGGCTTCCTCCAGTAGTCCAGTAACTCTGCTTCTGATTTCCTGCATCTGTTTGGCAGGTGGCAATTTATCAGGCCCTGTAGCTTCTACTCCACTACGAGCCTGTTTTTGGACGTTCATCACACGAACCATGAAGAATTCGTCCAAATTGTTATAGAAAATGCTTAGAAACGAAATTCTGCTTAGAAGTGGGATCGTTTCGTCTTCTGCTGTTTCAAGTACCTTCCTATCGAATTCAATCCAGCTCAATTCACGATTAGTGTACAGAGATGGATCGTTAAGAGAAATTGGCTTAATTTTTTTAACCACACTCTCAACTGTCTTTGCCGCAGCCTTTTTAGAGGCTTCCGTTTTTTTATGAGTTTCCGGCGTTTTGGCAGTTTCCGTTGTTTTCTTTGGTTCGGTCCTGTTGACCAGAGCTGTGGATTTGGCCGTTACTGCTTTAGTTGCTGAACGCTTGGAAACTTCCTTAGCTGGCGTTTCTGCGGAAGTTTTTACGGATGGTTCGGGAGTGGGTTCGGGTGTTTGGTTTTGAATTTTTTCCTCA
This sequence comes from Burkholderiales bacterium, assembly GCA_021205255.1. GTDB lineage: Bacteria > Pseudomonadota > Gammaproteobacteria > Burkholderiales > Burkholderiaceae_F > JAJPXW01. Next base: position 10,224 of record JAJPXW010000066.1, on the reverse strand, counting down.
GACATTGAATCGCCTCCTGAGGCGTAGCCGGTAATAACGTGAATAATCTTTTAATTTTAGTCCGTTACGCATGTTCTTCTGCTTGTTTCCTAAGTATGAACGGGCAGAAAAATAAAGGCTAATAAGCCAAAATTTGAAATTTGTTTCCAACGCCCTAAACTCTTGTCATTTGGAAAGATGGCTGTTCCTAAGTTCGAGTGGCATTGCATTCAAATAGCGTAAACATGGTAGCTATTGCCAGACATTTTCATTTCTGGTTAGATCAATTAAAACCACAGTCCTTTGGTAATTGTGAAAACTAAGCAAAACACTATGGACTAATTTGACTATTTTTGCTTTTTAGATAGCACGCTTCGAATTCCCAAGACTTGAACACTCAATGTTTTATCCGATCTTCCAATGACCAATAACTATTTCTGTCTGCAAATCTTTATCGGCTTAAAGTTAATAAGGTCTGAACTCTGCTTGTAGGGGGAGCCATATGCCTTCGACCGTAATTGACAGTCAAATTTTTGGAAGCCTGTATAGCACCAATGAGATGCGGGAAATTTTCAGAGATAAGGCTTGGGTTCAGAAATGGCTTGATGTTGAAGCAGCGCTAGCTATAGCCCAAGCGGAGCTAGGGATCATCCCTCAAGAAAAAGCAGATATTATTAGTCAGCATGCCAATGCCGACTTACTTAATGTTCCTGCTATCGGAGAGTACTTTCTTTCATCCATCACGATCGCGCCTTTGCTAAAGAAATTCAAAAAGATACTTCAGACGATGCGGGCAAATATGTCCATTGGTTGCGACCAAGTTATGGGTGTGCAGGGTTAGTCGTAGCTTTAAGGTGTTCATCTCGAATTCTTTCCTGCTCGGCAAGTCGCTGGTTAAGGACTTTAAGTTCTTCAGCCTCTTTTTCCGCTTTTCTATATCTTCTTTCATCTCGCTTTCTTTGGATGTAATCGATAAGCGCCATGATGAGGAAACCCACCAATGCGCAAGCGGCACCCCAGCAAGTATCCAGGAGTCTCCAACCTAAGAGTGATGCATCACCGCCATAGGATTTCGTCAACCATTCAAGTACTAACAAAATATATGCCGTGACACAGACTTGCGACAATAAATAGTTCTTTGCAATAAAAACAGGAATTGGTGTGCCCATAAGAACAATGAGCGGTCCAAGAATATATAAATGGTAAGACACTGGAAATGCAAATATAAACACCACTATGGCATATCCAATCGCTGTTCCTGCTACTTTTTCTAAGCTCTTCTTAACTCCAACAGAAATCTTAGTGTTCATCAGATAGATAACCGTGATGCCTACCCATGCTGGTTCTTGGAAACCAACTGCCAGTGCCGTCCATAGGGCAAATAAAAGAATGATGGCGGATATAACAGCAAATGACCTTGGATTGCGGACTCCACCAATGAATCTCTTTATTTGATCCATTGGCCGTACACCTAATCTCGTTATTTTCCACATTAAAGTGTCGATTATGATTACGCCGACTGCCACTAGAAATCCCAATCCGTAGCCCTCCAGTGCAGCGGCATCCGGAGCAAAGTCATAGAGGGAGATCATTAAAAAGATTAGGAAATACTTCCCTACTAGCCACCAGAAGTTTTCTACGAAAGGCAGAAGACTGACTCCAAAGCAGGCTACTGCTATTACAAGCCATTTTCCATACGCCAAGTCTTTAACAAGATATCCGGCTAGGACGGCTGCAGACACAACCACTAAAACAATAAAACACCCAAACAATCTCCCCCAAAGATTAGACTTCGTGTCCGAGAGCAAAACCATGAAGCAGGCGACGCAAGCAAACCCACCAATCCTTTGGTCATCAAAAATAAGGGATAAGCACAAGCAAGCTGATATAGCTAAAAAGAAACGAAAAGCTGCTCCGTCAAGCGCTAAGTTAGTAGGCTTCTTAAGAACTTCAGGCCCATCTTTTTTTAATTTAGCCAAAAGCCTAGCTACTTTTGCATCTGCTGCCGCTAGTGCCGATGTTGATGCAGTTGTCGACTGAGAAGGGTTTGAAAGTGAGCCACCGGTAGAAGCTGGTGAGGAAGTTGTTCCCGAGTTTTGAGCCATTTTTAGTATTTTCTTTCAGGATTACTTGGAAAAACACTACCCAGCATGCTTTAGTGGTAGTACATCTAAGATTGGAAAGAATAAAAATCCGCTACCTGAGAGCCTCGCTTAACCTCCGGTAACCGGTGGGAAAATTGCCACTTCGTCGCCATCTTTCACTGCACTACTTCCAGTCGCCATTTCCTGGTTCACCGCAAAGCGCAGCCGGGGCATCGTAGCAAAGGCTTCTTTGAGCTTGGGATCATGTGCTCCTAGAAAATCTTTAAGTTCTGCTACTGTCTTTACATTGGGCGGCAAATCGACCGAATCCTCACCTTTGTCCAAGTATTCTTTTAAAGAGGCAAAGTAAAGGACTTTTAAACTCATTTATTTCTCCTTTTTCCCGCATAGAGGACATTCGTCCGAAGGTCCGTACTTTAATTCGCTAAATGTCATTGAAAGAAGATCGACAATCAGAAGCTTGCCGACCAGTGGTTTCCCAAAATTTCCAGCGATTTTAAGGGCCTCGGCCGCCTGCATGCAGCCTAACGTCCCCACTAAAGGCGCAAACACCCCCTTAGAAGAAGCTTTCTCATCCTTGCCTTCGTGATTCGGAAAAACACAGGCATAACAGGGAGATTGGGCTTTCCTGAAGTCAAAAACTGTCAGTTGTCCATCAAAGCGCACTGCACCAGCCGTAACAAGCGGCTTTCTAAGTGCTCTGCAAACTTCATTAAGAAGATAGCGGGAATCAGTATTATCCGTGCAGTCCAAAACTACATCATGCGATTCGACCAAACTTTCAAGCGCCTTCCGATCCGGTCGCATCACGAGCCCTTCTATTTCTATGCTTGAATTTAAGGACCTAGTGCTTATTTGCGCACTAAGCGCTTTGGGAATACCAAGGCGAGATTCGTTATGGATAATTTGTCTTTGTAGATTTGTTAAATCCACAGTGTCGTTATCGACTATGGTTAGTTTTCCTACTCCAGCCGAAGCTAAATATAGACAAGCCGGAGATCCCAGTCCTCCTGCTCCCAGAACTAAAAACTTAGTATTTTCTATTTTCCTTTGCCCTGCTTCACCGACCTCAGTCAACATGGCATGGCGGGAATACCTATCCTCTATGTTTTCCAAAACTTTCTCCATCAAATTTTCTATATCTAGTTTCCTAGTCCTTTTAACAGACCTTCTTCAGGCCTTAGCAAAAGGCGTTAATTGTTAAATTCACAGATTAAGGATTAATGAAACCGCAAGAGTAAAAAGCCTTGAGCCTTTAACCTACATCTTATGGATATTGCTAATAATCAAAAGAGGGTACATGTAAAATATTGATAATTTTGCAAGTGCCGTGTTTCATTTGTTCTTTCTGAATCATGGTAACTTGCTATTAAAACCTAAGGAGAGAACCAAATGTTTCTGAAGAAGGTGTTGCTCGCATCCTGCGCAGTCCTTGCTTTAACTTCCACTTGTGTATTAGCTGAGACATACACTGTCGGTACCGGTGCCACATACCGCCCATTCGAATACGAAACTCCGCAAAAGGAGCTTGTTGGATTTGACGTCGATTTAATGAAAGCAATTGCAAAAGCCGCTGGCTTTGAAGTCAAGTTCATCAATACACCGTGGGAAGGCATTTTCGCTACAGTAGACAAGGGCGACCGCGACATAATCATGTCCGGCATCACCATTACTGATAAAAGAAAGGAAACAGTCGACTTCTCTAAGCCTTACTTCCTTGCCCACCAGTTAATCTTGACACAAGAAGGCACTAAGATCGATAAGCTCTCCGATCTTAAAAAAGGAAACGTAGCTGTAGTTAACGGCTCGGCCGGAGACGTAGCAGCCAGTACGGAGTTTGGTAAAGGATCGACCAGAATACGCCGGTTCGACAACACACCTCTCGCACTAGAAGAACTTAACCAAGGTGGTGTTGTTGCGGCTATTGGTGACGTAGGCGTCCTTGCTTTCTATGTGCGCAACAATCCTGATAAACACTTTAACATGACCCGTGATCCAAACTTTGTTGAACAATATTTTGGAATTGCAGTCAAGAAAGGAAATACCGCTTTAATCGATAAGATTAACGCCGGTCTAGATAAGGTTATCGCTAGCGGCGAATATAACGAAATCTATAAGAAGTGGTTCGGTACCGAAGCTCCGAAGCTCCCTGATTAACTTATTAAAAATCCGGTTTCTAACCGGATTTTTACCGTTTGTTTGGATTAGAGACAAGGAGACAATGTGGGCGGTTTTCGCTTTGAAGTCGTAACTGAATATTGGCCTCTCTTCGTTGAAGGGGCCAAAATGACAATTCAACTCACCGTGATCTGCGTCTGTCTCGGTGTAATTCTTGGTATGGCCTTGGGAATGGCAAGACTAGCCGATGCTCGTCATGCTCCTTGGAAACAGATCCTGAAATACTTCATTCGCTGGCCAGTTGCCGTTTATGTAAGTTTCTTTAGAGGAACCCCTCTATTTGTGCAAATCCTGCTCATGCAGTTTGCCATTTTGCCTTTTTTCATTCATCCCACCGAAGGAGTTTTAATTTCAGGCGATTTAGCCCGGGAAATCCGTTCTACTTACGGTGCAATGCTCGCCGGCATCGTGGCCATTACCTTAAACGCAGGAGCCTATATGTCGGAAGTCTTCCGCGCTGGAATCCAGTCTCTCGATAAAGGGCAAATGGAAGCGGCTCGTTCTGTGGGCATGACTTATTGGCAAGCCATGTTCCATATTATCTTGCCGCAAGCTTTCCGCAGAATGCTTCCTCCATTAGGCAACAACGCTATCGCTATCCTGAAGGACTCTTCCCTAGTGTCGGCAATCGGCCTAGCGGAACTTGCCTATGCCGCTCGAACTGTGGCGGGAGCATCCGCTAGATACTGGGAACCTTACATTACTATCTCATTAATGTATTGGGTAATGACTCTTGGACTTGCCTGGGTAGTGAAGAAACTAGAGGAACGGCTAGGTAAGGGAGACGAAAATAAATGACAGATAAGGATAAAAAAAATGTGCCTGTAGCTGCCATGGACCAGGAGCCCTTAATCAAAATAAGGAACTTACATAAGTCTTTTGGAAAGAATGAAGTTCTAAAGGGCATCGATCTCGATTTCCATCAAGGCGTAAAAGTAGACATCCAAGGCCCCTCCGGTTCTGGGAAGTCGACGTTATTGCGGTGCATGAACGCTCTTGAACAAGCCAATAGTGGCCAGATCATTGTTGATGGCATTGATATTACGTCACCGAAAACAGATTTAAATAAAGTCCGTGAACATCTTGGTATGGTGTTCCAGCGCTTTAATCTGTGGCCGCATAAAACTGTCCTTGAAAACATTGCATTGGCTCCTCAGCTAGTTGGCAAAGTTCCTAAGGAGGAAGCTAAAAAGCGAGCAATGGCAATGCTTCGCCGGGTCGGACTAGAAGAAAAAGCCAATGATTATCCAGCCAGTCTCTCCGGTGGGCAGCAGCAACGCGTAGCGATTGCCAGAGGATTAGCAATGGAGCCCCGCGCCATGTTGTTCGACGAACCGACTTCGGCATTGGACCCTGAACTCGTAGGCGAAGTCCTAAATGTAATGAGAGAACTGGCGAAGTCGGGTATGACAATGGCCGTCGTCACTCATGAAATGTCGTTTGCTAGGGATGTAGCCGATAGGGTAATTTTTGTCGATGGTGGCAAAATTGTTGAACAAGGGACACCAGAAGAAGTTCTTATGCATCCCAAGGAAGAGAGAACTCGATCTTTCCTGAAGAGAGTTTTGCCACAAGAGTAGAAGGCTCTGAATAGAAACTCTAAAGACAGGAACGCCCTGAAGATTAAAACCGGGGCGTCTTGTTATGTAAGTTATGGAAAGCTGGAACTCGGAGAGCTTAGTAGACTTCTATGTTGTCGATCAGTCTTGTATTACCAAGTTTGGCAGCTGCGAGAACGAGCATTGGAATCTTGGCATCGTATTCATCACGCAATGGAACCATAAGATCGCTTCGCCGAACCACTACCACATAATCAGGCTTCCAGCCTTTGTCTCTCAAACGCCAATCAGCATCGGATTCCAGCTCGGCCACAATTGGCGCTCCATCTTCTATATCATTCTTTACGCGTGAAATAACCTTATAGAGCAATGGAGCGACTTTCTTTTCTTCTTCCGTTAGATAATTATTTCTAGAAGAGTAGGCCAGTCCAGTTTCCGGGTCTCTCGCAGTTTCCACGGCCACGATCTTAATTGGCTGGCCCATCTGCTTGACCATCTTTTCTATCACTTTCAACTGCTGGTAGTCCTTCTTCCCAAATAGCGCCACAGAGGGACGGACCATGTTGAATAGCTTGCTAACTACGGTAGCTACGCCATCAAAGAATCCTGGCCGATAGTATCCTTCGTAAATATTGGCAAGCCTAGGATCCGGCTTTACGAAATAAGTCTGCTTTTCCGGATACATTTCCTTGACCGAAGGTGCAAAAACCACATCGACAGCGCCTTGTTCCTCAAGCTTTTTTATATCCTCGTCCAAAGTTCTTGGATAAGTATCGAAATCTTCATTCGGACCAAACTGAAGCGGATTGACAAAGATAGACGCAACAACAAAAGGTGCTTGCTTCTTGGCCTCGGCTGTCAGCGCAAGATGCCCTTCATGAAGATTGCCCATGGTCGGAACAAGCGCAATGTCTTTCTTCCCGTCAAGGGCTTTTCTTAATTCCTCTACTGTATTAACTACGATCATTTCTATTTAATAAGCTAATTAAAAGCTATTGCTCATGGTTGGGAAGGCCTTGGACTTGACCTCTTTGACATAATTGGCGACTGCTTCTTGAATACTTGAAGCGCCGTTCATGAAATTCTTAGCAAACTTAGGAGCGCGACCTGGATAGATACCTAAAATATCCTGTAGCACGAGAACCTGGCCGGAGCAATTGGGACCAGCTCCAATACCAATCGTCGGCACTTGCAATTCCTGCGTTACTTCCTTGGCTACTGTGGCAGGAACCATTTCCATCAAAACAATCTTAGCCCCTGCATTTTGAAGTGCGATAGCATCGGCTTTAAGTCTTTATTTATGCTAGTAGGTCTTACCTTGGACGTAGTAGCCACCTATCGTTTTAATCGACTGCGGTGTAACGCCAAGATGTGCGCAGACTGGAATTCCCATTGTGGCTAGACGGCTTACTAATGAACAAACCTCCTGACCACCCTCGAACTTCACCATATTGGCACCAGCCTTAATAAGTTCTACGCAGTTTTCGACAGCTCTATCTTCATTGACTAGATAGGCGCCAAATGGCAAATCGGCTACGATGCAAGCCGTTTGATTGCCAGCTGCTACGCAGGCTGTGTGGTAAATCATCTCATCCATAGTGACGGGAATCGTGTTTTTCTTCCCCTGTACTACTTGGCCCACGGAATCCCCGATCAGGATGATGTCAACTCCAGCGTGGTCTTCAAGATAGGCAAAAGTTGAGTCATAAGCCGTCAGCATAGCAAGCGGAGTACCCTCTCGATACATTTTGTATATGCCAGCTAATGTCACTGGTTTACGCTCTATTTGATCAGTCTGCATTGTTCCTCTCCTATAAACGATAGCGTCCATCTGTAGTAAGTGGACGGCAAGATATTTAATTGAAAAATTTATGGAATTTCGTGATTATAGAGTTAACCCCCCGCAACACTCAAGAAAGAACAAAGTCAAGAAAGTTCGCATCACCACTATCTTTACCGGATGCAGAGCATTTCATTTCTCTTTTTTCTTTAGCTTTTATCTCTAGCTTTATATCTCAAGCTTTCGCCCGAGCCTCAGTTTTAACTTTCTTTTTCAGACTGCGTTATAACGAACCACTCCTCAGGCTTCTTATAAAGTTCAACGCTCTGATCAACTACTTTTTCTAGAAGCTCCCGAGCTAACCCTTTCCCTGGGATTTCCAAGTCAGGGGTCAACTCTATTATCGGAACAAGAGTAAAAGCCCTTTCGTGTACCCGTGGATGCGGTAATTCTAGAAATGGAGTCTCTTTGATACAGTCGCCATAGAGAAGCAAGTCACAATCAATAACTCGTGGAGCATTACGAATCCCGGCTGGCCTTTTCCTGCCTAGATTTTTTTCAATCTTCAATAAGACACTTAGTACTTCTTCAGGATCTAAATCCGTTTCGGCACTCATTACTGCATTTAAATAATCAGGACCGAAGGAATCCACAGGTTCAGAGCGGTACAGGGAAGAAACCTGGCAACTTTTAAAGTCAGGCCACTCATTAATCATTTTTGCGGCGTTGCTTAAGAACTCCTCAGGATCCCCAAGGTTGCCACCTAGACCTATATAAATTTTCATTTCTTTAATTCTTCTATCAATTGCCCTTTGATGGCGACAATAGGGCAGATGTTCTACGATGAGGTTTCTTTTTTCTTGGAGTTATAGTGGCTTCAGCATCGGCAGAAGCGGCTTTCTTGACTACTTCAGTCGTTTTCCTACGAGGTTTAGTTCCTTTTGGGTTTTCTTTTTTAGATTTAATGCTCTTACCGAAGGCTTCGTCCTTAGGGTCGGCATTAGTCTTATCTAAAGAACTGAACTTCTCTCGTCTTTCCAGATCGATCGCTGAACTAGAAGACTGTTTCTTTGCCACTCTTCTTGTAGCCAACTCTGAGGAATTCTCGCTATCTGGAGGATCTTTCTTTTTGTGCGAAACTACTCTCGCGTCATTATTTATATTTGAAGGTGGATCAGTAATCTCTATTGGCGGATCTTGAGTAGAAGTTGTTATCGCAGAATTCTTTAGAGAGGAATTTGTTCTACGGCTTCTTTTACGAGCCCGAACCTTTGGTTTATTTTCCTTATTTTCAGGTGGTAATGCCCCAGTAGCTTCTAACTCTGCTCTTTGGGCCCGATACTGTGCTGCTAACTCTTTTGCTCTAGCACGAGCCATTTCTACCCTGCTCTTTTTATCGGTATCGTAGAAGGATGTCCACCAATCAGCAATCTCCTTATTTACTTCTCCATCTTGGGCTCGCAACATAAGAAAATCGTAAGCAGCTCTGAATCGTGGATGGTTAACGAGCTTCAGTATGGAAGTCATGTTTCTGGAGGCAAAGCGAGGCTGCATCCTCCAAATCTCAACCATATCGCTAAGCCTGCGATGCATAAGTCCACGCGCTGCCCCTGAAGCAAAGACTGCCTTGACGGCATCCGCCATGATGCGAGCAGGTGTCAGCTCTGGATTCTCATCCTTAATCTTTTTAGCGGCTTCTCTAAATAAATGCCACAGGAGAAAAGCAAAGACAAAACTTGATGAGACTGGTTTGAAAGCTTTGATGCGGGCATCCGTCTTTTCCAACCCGGCTTTAATCATTGGCCAACTTGCAGGGTTGCGAATTGGCTCCATCAGGGGCAAGTCTTCAGTGATACCGCATTCCTTTAATTCCTTAATGCATTCTATGGCTGCCCCGCTCATCATCATTTTCAGAATCTCGTCAACTAGTCTCGATTCCGGGACATTTTGTAAAAGATGCTGCATTTTCGGCATCTCTTTGATCATAGCTGGATCAATTTTGAAGCCGAGCTTCGCTGAAATGCGAATCGCACGCAATATTCTGACTGGATCCTCCCGAAAGCGTGCAGCTGGACTGCCAATCATGCGTACAACTTTATTGCGAATATCCCTCAAGCCGTTGTGATAGTCGTAGACCTCCTCGGTAGTAGGGTCGTAATACATTGCATTGATTGTGAAATCCCGGCGAGATGCATCTTCGTGTTGCTCACCGTAGACGTTATCTGCTACTACCCGGCCTTCTTCGTCTTTTTGCACTCCTTCATCATCATTGGCACGGAACGTTGAAATTTCAATAGTCTCCGAACCTTTTATGGCGTGGACAAGCCGAAATCTTTTACCAATAATGACGGATCTCTTAATAATTCTTCTTACTTCTTCAGGAGTAGCATCGGTAGCCACATCGAAATCTTTTGGCCGATGTCCAATGAGGAGGTCCCTTACTGCCCCTCCTACGATAAAAGCGGAATAACCTTCTTCTTTTAGCTGTCGGCAGACTTGAATGGCATAGCCGCTGACATTCCGTAAATTAATGTTATGTTCTCGCTTAGGTATGACTACGGGTTTTTTGCGCGCTGTGCGCTTACCTAAAAAATTCTGCACGTTCTGAACTATAGTTCCTAAC
>JAJPXW010000368.1 GCA_021205255.1 Burkholderiales bacterium | reverse complement strand
GTTCTACACCTTAAAATACTTCATTGATCATGCGCCGTTAAATGTCTCAGATAAAATTTCCTTTATTTTAGGGACATTACCAAAAAGAAACGCAGAACTCACAATTCCAAATAAAGGGAAGGTCTCTTTGTCTGATATTCCAACTTGGGTTGAAAAAACAAACTCTGGAGACTACAAGATATATTTGTTGGCCCAACCAATGCAAAAGCTTTTTCTCGATGATCCTGATAAAGTTTACTTATTCCTTTATCAGCTTCTTTTCAATGCAATTGGCGAAATTGCTGTAATGAAGCACATTGCTGGAGTGGAAATCATCAAGAAACCCAGACGAGAAGAATCAATACGACTTTCAGAACTAGCAAACTATCTCAAGTCTGAAGGCATCGAGCTTGATCAAGACCCAACCTCACTTCTTACAAACACAACTGTATACGAGCTTGAGCCTTCTGAAAAGGAAAAGACAGTTCTACACATGGACATAAAACGTGGAGAATCTCAATGTTATGAATTGCCTAGAGATTATTTCGATAAGGAAGAAGGAAATATTGATAAGCTTCAAGCAGCAGGGGCAACTGCTGGCTTCATTATCTACCATTTAGATAGTTTTAAGGGTCCCAATAGGGAACAGGATATTGAGGATTTTCATAAGGAATTTGTAAAAGCTATTGTAGAGGGCGCTGGAAAGGATACAGTAAAAATTATTGGCCACGCAAAAGGAGAAAAAGCCGGATATATTGATTTAATCGCATGGGATTTAATGCCGATTATGGAAACTGCAAGTGAATTCTTAGCAAAGGAAAATAAGGTACGCGCTGGCTTCCATGTATTCAGAAGACAAGGAGATGTGATGGGCCTTTGTAGAGGTGAACTGGCAGAAAATAAGCCAAAAGTTGGAAATCCAAATGAAAGTCAATAGAAGATGAAATGAAAAAAATAATCTCTTTTTCTATATAAAATTATACTGAAAGTTATTTTAAGAGCTTGATTTGATACCCACTAGGAGTTGTTCTTTTAATAGCGCCGTATCTGCCAGCATTATTGGTTGACTAAAGTTGAGAAGCTAGAAGTTTTGAAAATCTCGCTTAGGTTCCATGAGGAATTTAAGGATTGACTTGCAAGACAAAACCTTTTTTCTGCCAGTCTCCTCAAAGCAATATCCACCACAAGACTCTATCAATTGACGGATTAATTCAGATTTTGAAATTCCAAGGATGTTAGATGCGTATTGAATATGATGTCCAAAATAATTTGTGACCTCATCAGAAGTGTAGCCAACTATTGTTCCAAAGCGAGGCGAAGAAGTGATGTCGCGCAGAGCATTCAACTCAGGAAACATGCCTGCATTTTTTAATTTAGTTGTACCAGTCAGAAACAAAAATCGAAAGCAGCCTGATGCCCCTTTAAGACAACTATAAAAGGTTGCATGAACCGATCTGATCTCTTCCAAGACGTCGGTATCAGTAAAGCCAGAAGTGATAGGTCCATCGTAGTTATCGACAAGCAGGACTACTGAGTTTATGGGTTGCTTATCCAGCCATTTGCTAAATTCGCTAATGCCATTGGCATTAGGCGCAAAACCATATTCCACTAATCCACTTGACCGCAGTCTTTCGAGGAGATAGCTATTAAATTGTCCTCTGAAGTCGTGGACACTTTTGAAAGCTCTAATTTGTGAAAAATCCAATTCCATCACTAAATATTCTCCCTTGTCCTTCCAAAGCTTCTCGATCGCTAGACCTGAGAAATCTTTTAATCCATACTTAAATAGAGAAGCGAAAGTGGAGAGCAGTAGAGACTTGCCAAAACCCTCTGGGCGAGCTAAAAATAGCTTGCTTCTAGGATGGGCTAGCTCAAAAACCATTTCCGTCTTATCTACATAGACTTCTCCTTTTTTCCTTAAAACTGAGAAATCGGATTCTCTTAGAGGGAGTAATGGAAGTGGTCGATCAAAAGTTGGTACCGCTTTTGATTCAGCTGATGGATTATGAGAAATTGACAATTTTCCCTTCATAATTTCTCGCTTTATAAGTCTTACATTGGGAATCCAAAGACCTTAAAAATTCATGTAGAGCTCTTAGAAACCTGAAACCACGAAGAGCTTTGATGTTTCAAATAAGACGACTGGCAGCTCGGCCAGTGCCTAGGATGCAGACCAAAGCCCTCATCTAGTCCCTTTGACTTAACTGCTTAAGTCAGAAATTGTGTTCGTCCTAGCTATTAGAGCGACTATAAGTTAGTAAGATCCTCCTAGCTTTCCCAAGAAATTTCGGATGTCTGTCATTCTTATTCCATTCACTAAAACGCACTAACGGAGTTTTTGCGAATGTCTTATCCACATTCGCTTCTTCTCCAAGTTAGAGGAAGTCTGGTCTAATTGCGTATCCCTGACTTCTGATTAACAACCGGCTTTGCGAACCCCGGGGGAGTTTGCGCCTTTTAGTCTTTTCAAAAATAATTAAAGTTGAAGCAGAAGATTGGCTAAGACTAACTCAAGCCAAAGCAAAATCCATCTTTTAATT
>JAJPXW010000051.1 GCA_021205255.1 Burkholderiales bacterium | reverse complement strand
CTATTAATCTAAGCTTCTGTTTTGTCGGTCTCCGGAAAGCCCATTCTCTTGATACTACCAATAAAATGTAACAGGACACGACATCGGTCTTTCATAAGGCAATTTCACTAGGTTCATCCTCTCTCCTTAGGTTAATCTTTACCTAAAGCACCTAAATAGGTTGAAGGCGACGAAGCTTCTTGGAAAGCGGAAATATTGACTAGATCCGGTTTGCAAAAAGTCATAGGAAACAGAGCTTGCCTAGAAGGTTAGAAAACTAATAGTTTCATAGATCCGGAAATTCTATTGGGTAATAAGTTGAAAATTGCCGCCTTGATAATAGCCTCTTGGTTCGCAATACTAGATGGAAATGCGATGCTTTAAATGTATTTGTTACCTCCAATTATCGGTGGACTCATCGAGATGGGAATCTTTAGTTGCAAATAAGCCGTCCCGACGACTTGTAACTCTTGGAATTTTTTTAGTAATACGCTGTGGATGTACACTCGTAACTGAGGTGGTATTAAAAGTCCTTTGCTCGTTGGAGAAAAAGATATGGTTGAAGCAATAGTTAAAAAAGAGCTGTCTGGAGAAAAGTCAAGTAGAGAAGCTGCAAATAGCAGTTCTTCTAGCCTAAGGGGGAGGCCAGTTTCGCAGAAAAAAGACTCCTCAAAAAGGAAGACCTCCTCTTCCCAGAGGAAATCTGCCTCTACCTCTCCGAAAAATACCGAAAGGTTCTTGGACATCGAAATTGAAAAGTTAGTGCCCGATGGAAATCAGCCACGAAAGAAATTTGATGAGGATGAAATAAAGAAGCTTGCCAAAAATATAGAAGTCAGTGGTCGAATAACTACTCCAATTTTGGTGTTGCCTTTTAAGGGAGGAAAGTACAAGATCGTGGATGGAGAAAGACGGTACCGGGCTGCTAGGGAAGCGGGATTTGAAAAATTACCTTGTATTATTATTGAGGGGCTATCGGAGAGGGATATTGTCTCGACGCAACTTTCTTCGAACAGCTTTCGCCAAGATTTGACTCTTTGGGAGCGGGTCAACGCCTATAGAAGAGAAGTAGACGTACTTAAGTCGCAAAAGGTTGCCAATGCACAAAAGGTCGTAGCCGAAGAACATTCCATCAGAGAAGAGCAATTATCTGATTTCCTTTGGATCCTCGAAGCCCCGGACTTTGTAAAGCAAGCCGTTGAAAAAGAACTGATAGAAGATGTGGGCGCAGCAAGGATTCTAGCCAATCTATATAAGGATCACCCGGAAGAGGTCGAAAGGCTGGTAGCTGATTTTCTGGCAAAGAATAAGAAGGGCAAAATTTCAAGAGGAAGTGCAAAATCCATACAAGGAAAGATAAAAGAGCTTGTAGAGGACAATGCCAAGCCGAACAGTAATGCCTCAGCTACTGAAACTTCTGCGGAAGGAGCAAGGAATCCGAAGACGTCTACTAATAGTGAAAAAGCAGAGCTTAACGAAAGTAGTCAATTTGAGATGACATCTCAAAATGTCGATGAGCGCGATAATAGCTCCAGGAGCCCAGCAGTACTAGCAACTTCAATGGAGAAAAACATTCAGGAGTATCCTATTCCTGAAGCTGAACTAAACTCAACCCATGGTTCTCATTCGGACGAGAAGCAAGATAAAGAGAGCGTGGTGGAATCGAATAACAAACAGGATAGTTCCTCGCCCCATTTGGTTGAAGAAGAGGCCCAAGAGGAACCTTCGTCTTTGGTTTCCGCAGAGCCAGCCGTCGTTTGTAAATACGGGGATGAGGAATACAGACTCTACTTTGCTCAAATACCCGAAGATGTCTTAGTTACGGTAGAAAGTAAGGAGGGTAGCAGCAGAAAGCTGCCAATTTCAAAGCTCGTACCTATGGGTATTGACTTGAGAATTGAAGAGGAGTCCTAATAGTGATCTCGAATTGAATCACGGCTAGTTTGAGTAGATAAGGCTTTATATTTCAAAAGGACCTATTCCTAGTCCTAAAGCTCATTGTTTTCTAAGGCGTGGCCCTTTGCTCTAGAACTTTCTGTAAGCCAATAGTTTTGTTTCACTTCCAAAAGTTACGCTGGCGTAACTCCAGCGTGCATAATAATTAAGTTTTAAGAATTGTTTTGACCTTTACCGGGCTTTCTATGACGAAGAAAGTCTTGGATGAAAGCTTTGCAATTCAACACTACTCTTCTATATAACCGCAAAAATTTGTTTCACTGCCAAAAGTTACGCTGGCGTAACTCCAGCATAGCAATTAGTTGATTTTATTGAAACTGCCTTGGTCTTTAGAAAGCCAGTCTAAGATGGCAAAGCCAGGCCGAAGCTAAGTCCTTCCTCAGAGAAAAGGTTAACTAGCAACGGCCATTAAATGATGTTGCCACAAGAAAAAATATTTCAAAGCCTAAAGGCTTTTACGTCTTGAAAGCTAATTTATAGACCCACTGATACTTCGAAGCACATACAGCAATCTCTAGCCTCTTTAGACAAAATAAATTCCATTTGAGAGCTTTGGCTTCTATTCGGGAGAGGCGACTTTTGTTCTAGTTATCG
>JAJPXW010000322.1:268-2540 GCA_021205255.1 Burkholderiales bacterium | reverse complement strand
CGCTGCGACTGATCTTTGAATATGAGCTTAGTAATCCGGAGAAAGTCCACCCAGTTGCGCTTCATTCTTTACTGATTTCCAGCTTTCCTAATTAAGGAACCCTTGATAATTTCATATAGGATTGCTTCATGCAGAGCTCGGCTTAATAAGCAAAAAGTTCTGTGTCTTCAAGCATTAAGTGGAAAGTATCAAAAGAAGATGATGGTGGGAGCACAGGGATTCGAACCCGGGACCGACGGATTAAGAGTCCGCTGCTCTACCAACTGAGCTATGCTCCCATCTATCTTTTGGTGGGCTGTGCAGGATTCGAACCTGCGACCAACGGATTAAAAGTCCGCTGCTCTACCAACTGAGCTAACAACCCGCCAGTCTCACAGTACTTCAAAAGTGAGGCTTGAAATATACATTGGTTTTTTTGTTCAGTCAAATATCGAAACATCCTACTTTCGGGACTGAAATGAAAGAAAGATGGACAACAGAACTTTTGTTTTATGTGGAATGTCGACTTTTATCCTTTATCCTTCTAATGGAAAATTTGGGTAAGAATGAGCGGTTGGCTTCAAATCTTACAGTTATTAAAAGCACAAATTAAAGACCCGAACTTTTGCTCGTTCTAACACAACATCGAAATGAGAAAAAATCGGATTGAAATTTTGGTCTAGCTGGTCAAGCCGATTCGATCTTACCTGTTGTGATTCTTTGTCTTTAATGCGCCATACAGATTCGGGGCTTAGGCTTAACAATTAAATCCTGTGGAAAGCTTCCTAACCCACCTTAGAAGAATGGAAATAGCTATCTAGAATCTTAAGGCTAGAATAATGGTATCCAAATTTTAAAATGCAGTTGCAACCCGCTTTTTGCGTCATCAATAGACGCTTAGTATGAGAAAATTCCATCACTAAAATTTAAGTCAGTTTCATTGTTGCAGGAGGCTCTCTTAAAGGAGGTTGCATCAATGAAAACTGAGAAAGAACTAGGAATAAAAAATGGCAGAAAAGAAAAAAGCAAAACCACCTGTTGAGCAGATAATCGATGCTGAGGCCAGGAAAAAGGCATTGAAAGTGGCACTCGATCAGATAGCAAAACAGTTTGGTAAAGATGCGGTCAGGTCTATGGGAGACCAAGGCGACCAGGACATTGAAGTGGTCTCTACGGGATCGTTTACTTTGGACCAGGCGCTTGGAATTGGTGGTCTTCCAAGAGGCCGTATCGTTGAAATATATGGTCCTGAATCGTCAGGAAAAACAACTTTAACCCTTCATATTTTGGCAGAGATGCAAAAGTTAGGAGGCACCTGCGCATTTATCGATGCGGAGCATGCCTTGGACGTCAACTACGCTGCTAACCTCGGAGTGAAAGTAGACGACCTTTTGCTGTCGCAGCCAGATAGCGGAGAACAGGCTCTTGAAATTACAGATGCGCTAGTTAGATCCGGTGCAGTGGACTTGGTAGTTATCGACTCGGTAGCAGCCTTGACTCCAAGAGCTGAAATTGAAGGCCAAATGGGTGAAGCTCTTCCAGGCCTGCAGGCTAGATTGATGAGCCAAGCTCTTAGAAAGCTGGCTTCCAGTATTAAGAAATCCAATACGCTGGTGGTTTTCATTAACCAGATTCGTCAGAAGATCGGTATTGCCTACGGCAATCCAGAAACAACGACTGGCGGAAATGCGTTGAAGTTCTATTCCACCATCCGCATGGAAATCCGTAAGGCTGGAAACATCAAGCAAGGAGACGAATTCCTTGGCTCAACTACTAGAGTCAAAGTAGTGAAAAACAAGGTTGCGCCTCCATTTAAACAGGCTGAGTTCGAAATTGTCTATGGTCAAGGTATTTCCCGTACCGGCGAGCTAATTGATCTGGGTTCAGAAATGAACATTATTAATAAGTCCGGCGCTTGGTACTCCTATCAAGGCAACAAGATAGGCCAAGGAAAAGCCCAAGCCTGTGAGTGGCTAAAAGCCCATCCGGAAGAGCAACAGATCATCGAAGAGCAGATTAAGTCCAACATTAGATCCAAGAAGGCATCTAAGGCAGAAGAAGCTCCAATCGAGGAAGAAGAAATAGAAGAAGATATTCAAGACATAGACAATGCCTGATACTGACAGAGAAGAAAGAAAACAGGCTATTAACCATAAGGCGATTGCGCTTCTAGCCGTTCAGGAGCGCTCTCGCCTTATTTTGCGTCGGAAACTTCGAGATCGCTTTAAAGAGCCTGAAGACAAGCAACTTATCGAAGAATGCTTGGACATGCTTGAAGAGAAAAAATACTTAT
>JAJPXW010000322.1:0-258 GCA_021205255.1 Burkholderiales bacterium | reverse complement strand
TAAATTCGGTAATCAAAAACTGAAGTGGGAGCTTCGGCAACAGGGCATAAGCGACGAAATTATTAAAGAGGAAATGCAAGCTGTCCAAAATACGGAATATGACAGGGCAAAAGCGCTTTGGGAGCGCCAGTTTGGAGCTCCGTCAGCCGATAGAAAAGAAAGAGATCGCCAGATTAGATATTTGGCGTCGCGAGGGTTCTCATTTAGCACAATAAGCCAGGTAATCAAGGGAGATAGTAAGGGTTATTTCTAATATAC
>JAJPXW010000226.1 GCA_021205255.1 Burkholderiales bacterium | reverse complement strand
ATGCTTTTTGATCTGACTTTTCTACACCCTCTCCATCTCTATAGATATCGCCGATACCTCCACAGGCAAAGCCATTTTTAAGCTCGCAACCTTTTTCAAAGTAGGAAAGGGCTTTTTCATAGGATTTTTCTCCGGCCTCTCCATGCATATACGAAAAACCGGCGTATGCGCAAGCAAAGCCGTAATTCAAATTACAACCCTTTAGGTAATATTGAAGTGCCTTTTGAGGAGTGCTTTCAGGAACTAATTTTCTTTCATAATACGTTCCTGCCAAGTTGCAGGCCTCGCCTATGTTGAACTCACAGGCTTTTGCAAAGTAATCAAAGGCAGTGGATGCTGACTTCCCTACACCATCGCTTCCTTCGTACATAAAGCCAATTAAAAGACAAGATTCGCCGTCTTTAAGATTGCAACCCTTAGTAAAAAGTTTTGCTGCGGTAGGAAATGATTTTTCAACTTCAGTGCCTTGCGCATACATCGAGCCCAGTCTTCCGCAACTCTGCCCAATATTCATTTCACAACCTTTCCCTAAGTAGATAACGGCTTCTGCAAGGTCTTTACTTATTCCTAGACCAGTAAGTAGTGCGCTTCCATAGTTGCTACAAGCTAACCCGACTCCAAGATCACAGGCTTTTTTATAGAGTTCGACCGCCTTGGCTTCTGATTTTTCAACACCTGTGCCATTGAAGTAATGGTTACCCCATCTAAAGCAGGATTCACCATCTCCGAGCTGGCAACCTTTTTCGTAATAGAGGAGTGCCCTTTGATGAGAAACCTCAGTCCCTTGGCCATTGGCGCACATCATTCCCGCATAGCCACAGCTAGCGGGATTACTGAATTCACAGCCTTTTTCGAAGTAATCAAAAGCTTTTTCATACGATTTCTCTTGATTTTCTCCTTTGTAGTAGGCTTCTCCAAGTGCAAAACAGGCCTGACCGTCATTTGCATTGCAATTGCTTTCTAAATCCACGGTTTGGGCATTCGCTGATATTGAGGCTGTTAAACAAAAGGCCAGTGAAGCGACCAAAACCTTCTTCATCTCTCACTCCAAGTAAATTTTTGTTCTTATTGGAAATAACTACTTAATTTTAGAAAAGACACGCCATTAACCGATAAACAAGAGAAATTTTTGAGTATGTCTAAATGTTATTTATATACAAAGAAGTCATAGAGACTTATGTTAATTTGCATACTAATTGACTCTAGTAGTGTGTACAATACACATCGTAAAGAGGGATAGTTTTCTAATTAGGATTCTGAATTCCTTAAGCAAATACTGTAAGTCGTGGGTTACGGGATGGTTCCGTAAAAGCATCTTGGCTTTATTAAAACGAAGAACCGGAAAGGAATTCGTTTTGTCTTCTCTACCACATAGCCCCTAATAGAGAGGAGAAATCAAAAGCTGGACTTAAAGAAAGATCTGGCGAATTGCTGCGAAAAGGGAAGTACCTTTGATATCGATTTGATTTTGTGTATGTGTAAAGTATTTGGGGAGATGAGATGAAATATCCAATTGCGATTGAACCCGGCAATGAAAAAGTTGCATACGGTGCTGTAATTCCCGATCTACCAGGATGCTATTCAGCTGGAGATACATTAGAGGATGCATTTT
Organism: Burkholderiales bacterium; assembly: GCA_021205255.1. Lineage (GTDB taxonomy): Bacteria > Pseudomonadota > Gammaproteobacteria > Burkholderiales > Burkholderiaceae_F > JAJPXW01. The sequence goes on along the minus strand of JAJPXW010000226.1, from coordinate 929 downwards.
CCAATGCAAAGGAAGCTGCCGAGTTATGGCTTGAGACGCAAATTGAAGCTGGTGGAATTCTTCCAAAGGCCTCAAAGTTAGAGATAGTTGCCCAAATCCTGATTTCAGAGGGTGGTATATCGGCTTTATTGATCTTGACCTATCCCAACTCTCAGACAAGCGGATAAGAATTAATGTCACTTTACCAGTCAGGATATTGCATAGACTTGACCGTGCTGCAAAAGAGGCTGGAACTTCACGCTCAGGCTATATCGCTCAACTCGTTTTAGCCAGCAATTCGATAGGAAAGATTCATTGATAAGAACTTGAGACTGAGATAGCTGGCGCCAAAGGGCCATCTTGACTATCAAAATCTAGCTATTCGGCTTCCTTTTCCTGTATTGACAGATTCGATAAGACTGTGTCAACTTTCTTATCAGTGTCAGTTTTCTTTTTATATATGCATGCCAGTCCAGTTTGGTAGTCAGTGAACTTGATGGTATATCTAAAGTCACAGAACATGCTCATAAGCATAGTGGGATTGACAAAATCGATCTGCGCAGCAACGAATTGATCGCCCGGCGCGAATAAGAACATATCTCCATCGTGACAATCCTTTGCTTGCGCTAGTGTAGTCGGCTGGCAAATAGGCTGGAGGTTATCCGTATCCTTTTCTGCTGCGGTTACGGTAGTTAGACTGAGTGTTGAGATTGCGAAAGCAATGACGCAAGTCAATCCCTTTTTCATGGTAGCTCTCCTATTGGAATTCGGCCGATTCTACGATTAGTTTGATGAATGAAACTTTTAGCGTCAAGTAACAGTCCCGTACTTGGACAATCAAAGAAATAGATACCTCTCAAGGTGAAAAGTAACTAATTTGTTTAAGGCAGGCTGTCGGCATGTCGAAAGAAGGCAAAAAGCACATATATTTCCATTTCTCTGGATAAGAC
>JAJPXW010000263.1 GCA_021205255.1 Burkholderiales bacterium | reverse complement strand
TTGTCAGCCTGTCCATCTCTTCGGCCACATCCATTCTTGTGGCATAAAGAGTGACTTCCTGACGAATGCGCTCATTGATTTCCTCTTTTGAAAGTGTTGAATTTTCAGCAAGCTGTTCAGCCAACGCTTCCTCAAGCCTTTCAGTGAGCTTTTGCTGTAGAGAAGCAATAATGTCAGGAATGCGAGGTCTTAAATCGGAAACTAGCTTATCTATCTGGTTGCACTGGACGAGAAGAACTTTTGCTAGCTTTTCACCTTCCTGGGCTCTAGAGTCATTGAATTTTCTCAGAGCTTCTCCTACGCAGTTTAAGAGGATGCTTTCGAAATCCTCTCCGATTTCAGCTATAGGAGTCATTACTCCAGGAAAGAGTAGGATTTCATTAATTGTGAGCGATTTAGCTTTTGTTTCTTTTTTGACAATTTTCTGGAGCTCCAAAAGCTCGTCTAAAGCTTTTTTGTTTAGTTGATTGACAGAGAGCTCCTTATTCTTGTCGCTAGCCACTGTAATTCGGCACTCGACCTTTCCACGCTTTACATCTTCGTTTTCTGTGATTTTCTTTTTAACAGATCCTTCGAAGGTACGCACTGTGTCACTATTAGTAAGAGTAAATACGTCTAGGAATCTTGAATTAACACTTTTTATTTCAATTTGGATGTTTCCTATTTTCGTATCCACGCTGCAACTGCCAAATCCAGTCATGCTAAACAATTTCGATGCCATCGACTGCACTCCTAAAATTCGGGTGAGATTCTAGCAGTTACTAGAAGAAGACTTTTAGCTAAATCAAAAGCTTTCCTTAGAGCCGCTTTTTATTTAGGAAGATTTAGAGAAGTCAGCATCTCTGCGGAAATTTTTAACTTAAGGTCAATAGTTGACCTTGGCAAACCTATCTATTCAAAAATTGGCAAAGCCTAGGAGCTAAGAGAGTTTCGCTCGGAAAAACCGTACGGCTAAGACGAAGAACACTACATCCATAACAGCCAACGGCCAAATATATTGAAAGCTTTCGGCAGGGCTTAAGCCTTGCAAGAAAACGATTCGGGAAAACTTTATGCCGTACAGAGCTGGATTGAATAGGACTAATTTCTGGAATATGAAAGGCATAGATTCCACTGGCGTAACAAAGCCGGAAAGCAGTGACATTGGCAATATCAATGCGAAGCAATAAAGCATCGCTTGTTGCATACTGACGCAAAAGGCTGATACCCATAACCCCATGCCGACGATGGCAGTGTCAAATACGATTAGACCTAAGTAGAACCATGCGATTGAGCCAGCAAAAGGGACACCAAACCACAAAATAGCGAGCAAAAGCACAATTGAGCTTTGTACTAGTCCTACGATGACTGCTGGAATGGCTTTTCCTAGGAGAATGGCAGTAGGACTCAAAGGAGTAACTAAAAGCTGGTCGAAAGAGCCAGATTCCTTTTCCCGCGCAACCGATTGGGCTGCTATCACCAATGTCTGCATCATCGATAGTAGAAAAGTCAGTGAGCTCAAGATGCTCCAGCGAGTTTCCAAGTTCGGGTTATACCAGGAGCGCGAAAGGGTATTTGAGAAAAAAGTCTCCTCACTAGAGATGCCTTCAGTTAATTCCTGGGCATAAGATTGAATAATGCTTTCCGCATAGGAGGTAACGGCTCCGGCAATATTGGAATTTCTTCCGTCGGCTAAGATTTGAACAGGAGCCTCCTCACCTAAATTTAATTTACGTTCGAAGTCAGGTCCAATGTGGATGACGATCGATGCCTTTTTGTCCTCAATCGTAGGTGCTATGTCGTTTACGTTTCGCAGGGTAGCGGTTAGATGGAAGATTCGATTGCCTTTAAATTTTTGCAGAAGTTCTATTGAAGTCTTGGAATGGTCTTCGTCTAACACGGCATAGTTGACTTGGTCTAGGTCATAAGTTGCCACATAACCGAATAAGACAGTTTGGAGGAATACCGGCACTACTAAGATAAGTCGGCTTCTCTTGTCTTTGAGAATGATGAGTAGCTCTTTGCGGATTAGGGCTCTTAGATTGGAAAAGAACTCCTGCATTTCTACTCCAACGTCTTCTTTATATATCTCGTGGCCAGAAATCCCATAACGATGGCGAAGAGGGTAAGAGCGATAAGATCTTTAGTAATGAGGCTTTGGACGTTGCCAACAAGCAACAGAGCTATCAGAAGTTCTACGTACCAGGTCGCAGGACAGAGGACGGATATCACTTTAGCCCAGAAGGGAGCGCTTTTCAGATCAAACAAGTAGTCGGTAAGAATTAATGTAGGTAGGAAAGAGAAGACCAGTACCAACTGACTTGCTAAAAACTGGCTTTTCACTACTGCCGATACTGTCAGTCCGAGACATAAGGCAATAAAAAGATAGAGAGAAGAGCTCAGGAAAATTAAAAATAGGCTTCCTCTTACGGGTACGTCAAAAACAAAGTAACAGGCTAGAAGGCAAATTAGCAGACCGATTATTCCAAGGCAAAATGTCGGAATGCCGTTAGAGATCATGATTTCGACGCGGGATACGTCAGTTGTAATGAGCGTCTCCTAAGTTCCTCTTTGCAA